>CAZTHV010000013.1:20373-24220 GCA_964613165.1 uncultured Marmoricola sp. | reverse complement strand
ATCTCGTCGCCGGTGCGGTCGAGGAAGCCGGTGTTGATGAACGCGACGCGGTCGCGCGCGGCATGGATGCACGCGGCCAGGTTGAGCGTGGTCCGACGCTCCTCGTCCATGATGCCGAGCTTGATGGTGTTGGCCGGCAGCCCGAGCGTCTGCTCGACCAGTGCGAAGGTGTCGACGGTCAGGGCCACCTCGTCGGGACCGTGCAACTTCGGCTTCACGACATACATCGACCCGGTGCGCGAGTTGGCCAGTCCGTCGAGACGGCGCAGGTCGTGGCAGCTGCCCACCGCAGTCACGAACGCGTCGAGCAGTCCCTCGAACACCGGCCGGCCGGCGGAGTCGAGGACCGCGTCGGTCGTCATCAGGTGCCCGACCTGGCGGATGAACAGCAGCGCGCGCCCGGGCAGCGTGACGGTTTCGCCGGCGGGTGAGGTGCAGGTGCGGTCCGGGTCCATTGCCCTGGTGAAGGTCTGCCCGTCCTTGGTCACCCGCTCGGTGAGGATGCCCTGCATCAGGCGCAGCCAGTTGCGGTAGCCGAGGACCTTGTCATCGGCGTCGACCGCGGCGACGGAGTCCTCCAGGTCCATGATCGTGGTGACGGCCGCCTCGAGCACGAGGTCGCTGACGCCGGCCGGATCGGCGGAGCCCACCGGGTGCTCGCGATCGATCAGGATCTCAAGATGGAGGTCGTGGTGCCGCAACACGACGGCCGACGGTGCGTCCCGCGCGCCGCGATAGCCCACCAGCCCGCCCGGGTCGCGCAGCCTGTGCACCGTCGGTCCGATCAGCGCGGCCAGGCCTTCGTCGTCCACCTGGTATGCGGTCACGTCCGCATGGGATGCCCCGATCAGCGGCGCGGCCTGGTCGAGCAGTTCGCGTCCGCGCGCGATCACCAGCTCGCCGCGGACCGGGTTGTAGGCCGCCCCGGGCGCCAGGTCGCCCGATCGATCGATCACGTCGCTGCCGTACAGCGCGTCATACAGCGAGCCCCAGCGGGCGTTGGCGGCATTCGTCGCGAATCGGGCGTTGAGGATCGGCACCACCAACTGCGGTCCGGCCTGCGAAGTGATCTCGGCGTCCACGCCGGCGGTGGCGATCGTGAACGGTGCCGGCACCCGCGCCAGATAGCCGATCTCGCGCAGGAAGGCCTCGTAGGCAGCGCCGTCGACCGGTCCCGGTGCCTGGGAGTGGTAGTCGTCGATCGCGTCCTGGAGCTCGGTGCGGTGGCTGAGCAGCGCCTGCTGGCGCGGGGTGAGATCGGTCACCGCACGCTCCAGTCCCGCCCAGAACGCACCGGGCTCCACCCCCGAGCCGGGCAGCGCCTCCTCCTCCAAGAAGCGGTGCAGGACCGCCGCAACCTGCAACGAGCCGACAGGGACACGGTCAGACACGACCTACCTCCAGAGGAAGAACCACGAGTACTTCCGCATTGTGGAAGTAACTATTTGCATGATGGAAACATCAAGCAAACTATGCCACCATGACCCTCATGGTCAACCGGCGGTCAGTGGGCGGGGTGCAGTCGCTGCACCGAGCGCTGGACCTCGTAGAGGCGGTGGCCGAGGCAGGCGGGCAGGCCACGATCGCGGCGATCTCGGCCACGGCTGGGCTCCCGCTGCCGACCGCCCATCGTCTGCTGCAGACACTGGTCGAACGGGGCTACATGCGCCAGCTCCCCAACCGCCAGTACGCGTTGGGCTTCCGGTTGATCCCGCTGGGTACGGCAGCCGGCCGGTTCACGACCGCCGAGGTGACCTCGGTCCTCGCCGACCTGGTCACGGCGACCGGCGAGAGCGCCAACCTCGCCGTGCTCGCCGGCGACCACGCGGAGTACGTCGCTCAAGTCCCCTCCGCGCACTCGATGCGGATGTTCACCGAAGTCGGCCGCCGGGTCGAGCTGCACTGCACCGGTGTCGGCAAGGCGATGCTCGCCCAGCTCGACGCCCGACACATCGAGGCCGTCGTCCGGCGGGTCGGGCTGGCCGAGCACACCCCGCACACGCTGACCACCGAGGCCGCGCTGCTCTCGGATCTGCAGGCGACCCGGGAGCGCGGCTTCGCGCTCGACGATCAGGAACGAGAGCTCGGAGTGCGGTGCGTGTCAGTGGCGGTGTTCCACGAATCGCTCACCTGGAGTGCGGTATCCGTCTCGGGCCCGGTCACCCGCATGACCGACGAGCTCGTGGCCGATGCGGTTCCCCATCTCCAGGAAGCCGCCCGACACCTTGCCACCGCGACAGAACGGATGGACCGGTGACGATAGACCTGAGGCCCCTGATCGACTCCCTCGACGACGACCGTGTGCTCGTCGATCCCGAGCGGATGGGCGGGTACCGCTGGGACCGTGCGCACGAGCCCGAGGCCGGGATGCCCTTGGCCGTCGTACGTGCGCAGAGCACCGAGGACGTGCAGGCCGCGGTGCGGTTCGCGGCCAGGCACGGCATTGCGATCGTGCCACGCGGCGCGGGATCGGGCCTGTCGGGCGGCGCCTCGGCCCGCGACGGCTGCATCGTGGTGTCCACCGAGCGGATGCGCGGGATCGAGGTCGACCCCGTCACTCGCACCGCGGTGGCCCAGCCGGGTCTCTTCAACGCCGAGGTCAAGCGCGCCGCCGCAGAGCAGGGACTGTGGTATCCGCCCGACCCGTCGTCGTACGAGTTCTGCAGCATCGGCGGCAACGTCGCCACCAACGCCGGCGGCCTGTGCTGCGTCAAGTACGGCGTCACCACCGACTACGTGCTCGGCATGACCGTGGTGCTGGCCGACGGCACCGCCGTGACGCTTGGCGGTCCACGGCTCAAGGACGTCGCGGGCTTGTCTCTGACCAAGCTCTTCGTCGGCAGCGAGGGCACCCTCGGCGTCGTCACCGAAGTGGTGTTGCGGCTGCTGCCTCCGCAGCAGGCACCCACCACCTTGGTGGCCTCGTTCGGGTCGCTCGACCACGCGACGCAGACGATCCTCGACATCACGCAACGGCTGCGCCCATCGATGCTGGAGTTCATGGACCGCTCGTCGATCAACGCGGTCGAGGACCTCACCAAGATGGGCCTCGACCGAGACGCCGAAGCGATGCTGGTGATCCAATCCGACGAGGCTCAACCCCGTGGCGCCGCCGAGAGTGCCCTCATGTCCGAGCTGTGTCGGGCCAACGCCGCCACCGAGGTGTTCTCCACCGACGACGCCGAGGAGGGCGAGGCGTTCGTCGTCGCACGCAGGATGGCGATCCCTGCCGTCGAGCGGAAGGGATCGCTGCTGCTCGAGGACGTCGGTGTCCCGCTGCCCCGGCTCGGCGCGCTGGTCCGCGGCATCGAGACCATCGCCCGCGAACAGGACCTCATGATCGCGGTCATCGCCCACGCCGGCGACGGGAACACCCATCCGCTGATCGTGTTCGACCCGAGCGACGCCGCGCACGCCGCCCGCGCCCAGGCGGCGTACGGCGAGGTGATGAAGCTCGCCATCGGCCTCGGCGGCACCATCACCGGCGAGCACGGTGTCGGCCGGCTCAAGAGGCCCTGGCTGGCCGACTACCTCGGTCCCGACGCGATGGAGCTCAATCGCCGCGTCAAGCAGGCACTGGACCCGCAGGGCATCCTCAACCCCGGCACGCTGATGTAGAGCGGCGAGATGACGGGGTGGCGCCTGGCATGGGACTTCCTCGTCGGGGATCGCGGACGCTCCGCCTCGATGAGCTCGACGGTCTCAGCCTCGCTGGCGGGTTTCGGACCAGCAGGCTCCGGTGAGATCCGGTCGGCATCGCGATCCTGCCCGCTCACTCGTCGCGGACCCGGCCGCGCAGCGCCTTCGTGCGCCCTAGCTGCTTCTTCGCCTCGACGCGCCGGCGTTG
>CAZTHV010000013.1:0-20363 GCA_964613165.1 uncultured Marmoricola sp. | reverse complement strand
GCTTCGTCGCACGGCGTGATGGCGGCGGCGGTGCCACCGCCTCTCGCAGGAGGGCGACCAGGCGTTCACGGGCGGCGACGCGATTGCGCAGCTGGGAGCGGTGCTCCGAGGCCACGATCGAGACGTGTCCCTGCGTCATCGCGTCGGCCAGGTTGCGCATCAGACGAGTCCGCTGGACGTCGGTGAACGCCGTGGAGCTCGCCGGGGCGAAGAGCAGCTCGACGCGTGTGTCGGTGGTGTTGACCGACTGGCCGCCCGGGCCGGGGGGGCGTGAGAAGCGCTCGACCAGCTCTCCCGCCGGGATGGTGGCGCCGGACGGAAGCCCTGGGCCTGCCGGCACCACGAGACTCTGACCGGGCTTGCTCATGACTCGACGGTATCGCCACATCCGCAAGGCTCGTCGTGGAAGGACGAGCTCGGTGGATTCCCGTTGCCTGGTCTCCTCACCGGGATGATCGCCGTGGTCGTCATCGGACTTGGCACTGGCGCACCAGCCTGGACTTGCTCAGCGCTGTCGACTGCGAGGCCCTTCACGTCATCGGCATGATCACCGCCACCCCTGTCCGGGCCACCGGGTCAGGCTCCCCTCGTACTGTGGGTGGGAAGGCGGCTCACCGGCAGGTGAGTCGAGGAGGGAGCACCCCATGGATCTTCTGACCAAGGTGGACCTGCAGCAGCTGGCCGAGCGTGGCGGACCTGACCCACATCTGTCCCTGTTCATCCCCACCCATCCGTTCGGTGTCGATGCGCAGACCGACCCGATCCGGTGGAAGAACCTGGTGAACGGGGTGGAGCGGACGCTGAGCGAGGAGGGGATGGCGGCACCGGAGATCGCCGACCTGCTCGCCCCCGCGTGGCAGCTCCGCGACGACCATCACGCCTGGAGGCACATGAGCGACGGGCTGGCGATGTTCCTGCGCCCCGGTTGGCACCGCGTGTTCCGCGTCCCAGTCGAGGTTCCCGAGGTCGCCTCGATCGGTGCCCGGTTCGTCGTCGGCCCCCTGTTGCGGGTCGTGACCGGCGACAGTCACTTCCTGGTCCTCACCGTGAGCCAACGCCGGGTGCGGCTGCTCGAGGGCAGCATGCAGCGAGTCGAAGAGCTCGAGCTCACCGAGGTACCGACTGCGCTCCAGGACGTCATCGAGGAGCCAGACTCGCGGTCGGACACGATGACGTTCCCGCTCTCGTCCGGGTCCCGAGGAAGTGGCGCCGCCGTCTTCTACGGACACGGCGCTGCCGATGACGCCTTCAAGCAGAACCGGGTGCGCAGCTTCCTGAGGCAGGTGGCTGACGGACTGGGTGACTACCTGACCGGTCAGAGCCTGCCGATGGTGCTGGTCGGCCTGGACGAGATGGTCTCGGCCTACCGCGAGGTCAACGGCTACGCCCACGTCGTCGACGAGGCGGTGAGGCGCAACCCCGACGAGCTCTCCGGCGCAGACCTGCACACCTTGGCCTGGCCGCTGGTGGAGAGGATCGCCGCCGAGGAGCGTGCTGCGGCGGTCGCGCGGTTCGAGGAGCTGCATGGCACCGGTCTGGCGGCGAACAGCCCGGCCACGATCGAGGAGGCGGCCCGCGAGGGGCGCGTGGACACGTTGTTCCTGGCCACCGAGCCGTGGTGCTGGGACCAGCTCGGCTCGGACATGGCGGTCGTGCAGCTCGGCCGCGACGATGCCTTCGCCCACTGTGAGCTCCTCGACCGGGTAGCCGTCGACAGCCTGTCGGCAGGGGGCCACGTCCACGCAGTCCCCGCCGCGGAGGTGCCCGGCGGAGGCGATCTCGCCGCCATCTACCGGTACTGAGCCCAGCCTGGTCAACGGCGGCCTGTCGTCCTCGGCGGGCCGCATGGCTTGATAAAATCGAGGTCCCGTAAGATCCGCGGATCAATTCGGCGGAGCGGTCTCTCCGACTACAGGTCGCGTGATCCGAACCAGGACGTCACGCCGGCGGCGGCCAGTATCACCGCGGAGAGGCCGAAGATCGCGCCCACGCCGAGGCTCGCGGCCGCACCGCCCGCCATCACCGGCACCGCGACCTGGCCGACCCGGTTGCCAGCCAGCCTCAGCGAGAGTGCTGTCGCCCTGTTGCCCTGCGACGCAAGCCTCACCACCCAGGTCATGGTCAGTGGTTGGCCGATCCCGAAGAAGACACCGATGATCACCATCGAGATCAGCAGCAGGCGCAGGTCGGAGGAGACGCCCAGGACGATCATCGGGGGAGTGCTGACCAGGGTCGTCGAGGCGATGAGCAGTCGCCGGTTCACCAGGCGCAGGAACACTGGCAGGAGCAGGCGAGAGACCACCATGGCGACACTCCTGACCGTGAGAAGCCAGGTCGCGGCGCGGACAGACAGCCCGCGCTCGTCGCACAGAAGGGGAACGTAGGCGGTCAGCAGGTCCAGCGCGGCAAGGACCGCCAGACTGCTGAAGATCGCGGACTTCATTCCCGCCGGACGGAGAATCTGCAGGACAGACTGCCGTGAGCCGGCTGAGAGCGGGACTGCTGTGTCGAGGGCCGGCCAGGTGACCCACGCACCGAACGCCAAGGAGATGGCCGCAAGCAGGACCGGGCTGCCGAAGGCCAGAGCGGCCGGTGAGCCGGTGCCGAGCCTGTCCAGCGTCTCCATGGAATAGCCGGCGATGGGGAATCCGATCGCGATGCCGGCCGAGAGGCTCAACGTCAGGAATGCGAACCGGCTGTCGAGCTGCTCCGTGCGGCTGCTCTCCGAGATGACCGCCTGCCCGGCGATCATCCCGGTCACCTGACCCAAGCCGAGGAACGCGTTGGCGATCGCGAGCCAGATCAGGCTCGGACCGGTCAGACCGAGTACGCAGCCCACCAGGATCAGGGCGGCTCCCGCGGGCAGCATGAGCGTTCGTCGTGGGCCGTCGGTCTGTCTGCCGACGAAGACGGCCGAGGCCAGGGGGGTCAGGGCGAACGAGCCGGCGATCAAGCCGATCGCCACCGCCGCGCCACCCAGTTCCAATACACGATAGGACGTCAGCAGCCGGGCGCCATTGCATGCTGCCTGCAGCAGCACGGTGTACGCACAGAGGACCAGGAATCCCCGATTCGTCACGTGCCCTGCTCCAGCCGCTCACCGGCTGCTCCGCTGCCGTCGTGCTCGGTCTCCGTCGTGTGCATCAGCTCCTCGATCCCGTGCGCGTAGGGGCTCTCTCGGCCATCGACACCGAGTCGGTGTCCTGCGGCTCCTCCGCAGAGCCTCTGAGGCTCGGCCGACGCCGGGACCCGGACAGCGGTCGGTCGCCGCCATGTTGACGCGATGCTCTGGGATCCTATATTATAAAACCGAGCTGCGTCAGGGACGGCCTCGCGGATGGGCCCTCCCGCAGGAACGATGGGCAAAGGAGAACAGCGGGATGCGATTCGGTGCGCTTCTTCCTCACTTCGGATCCTCGGCGTCTCCGGAATTGATAGGCAAGGTGGCGCAGGCCGCTGATCGCAACGGCTTCGACTCGCTCTGGGTGAGAGACCATCTCCTCTATGAGCCGCACGGAATGGAGGATCCGGATCCGACATTCATCGACGGATTCTGCACCCTTTCGTATTGCGCCGGCCTGACCGAGAACGTCACCTTCGGCACGGCGGCCACGGTGCCGTTCAGGAATCCGCTGGTCCTGGCCAAGATGGTCTCGTCCATCACCAATCTCTCCGGGCGGCCCTTCATCTTGGGAATCGGTGCCGGACTTCGCGATCACGAGTTCGCCGCGGTGGGCCAGTCCAGCACGATGAAGCTCAGGGCGACCAGCATCGTTCCCGAGACCCTGGACGTCGTCAATGCGGTCTGGGACGGCGATGCTGTCCAGCACGCCGGCGACAACTGGGCGTTCGACGAGCTGCGGATGCTGCCACGACCAGTCGCCCCGCCACAGATCTGGTTCTGCGGCACCAGTCCGCTCTCGCTGCGGCTTGCCAAGGCGCACTGCACAGGATGGGTCCCGGGTCGGATCACCCACGCGAGCCTTGCCCAGCGGGCGGGGGAGTGGGCCGGATCGACCGGAGTCGACCAGTCGCCACTGTCGGTGACGGTGATCCCGGTGGTGTCCATAGCGGAGTCCAAGGAAGCGGCGCTACGCCGGGTCGACCTCCCTGGGCTCCTCGACTATGCCAACAAGCACCGCTGGCTCGAGACGAGCACTGGACAGCCATTTCGCACGGCCGAGGATCTCGACGGCCTTCTCCTGTACGGCACGCCGGAGGACATCCTCCAGAGCGTCGAGGGGTATTCCGCCAACGCAGTGACCGATGTCGTGTTCGACCTCCGTCTCGCCTGGGACCGTGCAACGGAGGACATCGAGGCGCTCGCCGAACACGTGATCCCCGCGATCCGTGCAGGGCGGGCCGACGTGTGAGGGCAGGTCCGTTCGATCGCGTTCCCGATGCTCGACAGTTCGCCACCTGGGCCGATGAGGGCCATGCCGATCAGATGGTGCTGCTCGAGAATCTGGTGAACATCGACAGCGGCACCGGCCAGGCAGGTGCGCGCACGGTGCTCGAGATGGTGGCCCGCGAGTGGAGCGATGCCGGATTCGACGTCGAGCATCGCGCCACCACTCATGGTCAGGGGCTGCTGCTCGCGACCCATCGCACGAGCGAGCCCGCTCCGCTCGGCATCTTGATGCTGGGACATGCCGACACCGTCTTCGAGGAGGGAACGGCGCTGCGCCGGCCATTCCGGCGAGCCGACGACGGGCGGCTCACCGGCCCCGGTGTCGCCGACATGAAGGGCGGCCTCGTGGTGATGCTGGGCGTGGCCAGACTGCTCCGGCGGGCGGCCGTGCTGGGCCGGATGAACATCACCGTCCTGATCAACTCCGATGAGGAGACCGGCTCCCAGGAGTCGCGTGCTGACATCGAGAGGATGGCCCAGTCAGTGGATGCCGCCCTGGTGTTCGAGCCGGGCCGCCCGGGCGGGCCGCTGGTCAGGGCACGCCGCGGCACGCTGCGGTATCGGCTCACCGTCCAAGGCGTGGCGGCACACTCCGGGGTGAACCCCGAGGACGGGGCCATCCAAGATCTGAACGGAAGCCGACCCGACGTATCGGTCAATGTCGGCCTCCTCACGGGTGGAACCGCCGTCAACACGGTGCCGGCCGCGGCATCGGCACTGATCGACGTACGGATCAGCGAGCAGGAGTCCGCCGACCACATCGCCGGGCGACTGCGTGAGATCGCGGCGCGGGTCGAGGTTCCGAACACCTCCGCCCAGATCGAGCTTCTCACGGGCAGGCCGCCCCTGCCGGCGTCGGATGACCAGGAGACGTTCATCGAGGCGTATCTGGCCGCCGGAGGCGCGCTCGGCCAAGAGGTCAGCTTCGTGGCCACCGGGGGAGGCTCGGACGGCAACTTCACCGGCGCAGCCGGAGTCCCCACGATCGATGGACTGGGTCCCGTCGGTGGCGGCTACCACTCGGATGGCGAGTTCATCGACGAGGCGACACTGCGGAGCCGTACCGCGCTGACCGCCTACGCACTGACCACCTTGACGCACCCGGGCGAGCCGGAGACGGTCCGCTGACGATGATGCGCGAAGAGATCCAGGTCTACAGCGACGGAACGCCGCTCGACGCAACCATTCACCGGCCCGACGACGCCGACCACGTCGGCCCGATCGTCGTTCACGCCATCGGGTGGATGAGCTCCCGGCGCGCATCCCACTACCAGCCGTACTACCAGGCCTTGACCGCGGCCGGACTGACCGTGATGTCGTTCGACTATCGGATGATCAGTCCGGGAGCCTCGGCCGCGCCACGCATCAGGTTCGACGAGCAACTGAGCGACCTCCGCAGCGTCGTCGACTACGCGGCCGGACTGTCGCCCGAAGGACGACCGTCCATCGGGCTCTTGGGCACCGGAGGCGTCGGGGCCGCGCTGGCACTGCAGGCGGCGGCCGGGGACGCCCGGGTCTCGTGCGTCGCGGCACTCTGGCCGATTGCGGATGGTGCGAGATGGCTGCTGTCCCTGCGCACTCCGCAGGAACGCCGCAAGCTCGTCGCCGAGGTCGCGGAGAACGCGATCGCCATGGCACGCGGCAACCCGGACCGCGAGGTTGACGTCAGCTACGTCGTGCCCAGGCCGCAGGACCGGGCACAGGCCGGCTTCAAGGTCGATCTCGAAGGGTCGCTGCCGACTCGAATCGGCCTGTCGACGGCCGCGTCGTTCCGAGCCGTTCGGCCGATCGACACGATCGCACGCATCTCTCCACGTGCCACCCTGCTCATCGGTTGCGAGGACGACGTCATCGTCCCCTTCGAGAATGCACAAGAGCTCTACGACGCGGCTCAGGCGCCGAAGAGGCTCGTGCAGCTGCGTGACACGACGAGCTACCGGGCGTATGAGACGCACTTCGACGAGTTGAGCTCGGTCTTGATCGAGTGGTTTGACAGCTACGCGGGCAGTGCGCCCCGGAAGCTTCGCGAATGGCATGACAGTTGAGTGTCCGCACGACATGTGGACATCGAGCGAATTCGAGAGAACAGGACAACACGATGGGCGACGGCAAGCTGGTGTTGGCGGGAGGGACCGTATGGACCCCCGCTGGCCTGGTCGAGAACGCATCGGTCTATGTCGAGGGGGAGACGATCGTCGGGATCGAGTCCGACGCGTCCGCGACGCCTTCGGCTGGGTGGGAGGTACTCGACACGACTGGACACGTCGTCCTCCCCGGGGTGATCGACACCCATAGCCATCACCGCGAGCCCGGCTACACCCACAAGGAGGACATCCGTACCGCTACGGCGGCGGCGGCGGCCGGGGGCGTCACTCTTTCCGTGGGAATGCCCAACCTCGACCCGATCACCAACAGCTCCGAGCGCTTCAGCGATCTCGTTCGTCTGTACGAAGAGAAGTCGATCGTCGATTTCAACGTCAACCCCGCCGGCACGGATCTCGATGAGATCCCTCGGCTGGCGAAGCTGGGCTGCCTGGGATACAAGATCTATATGGTCTCGGACACCAAGAGGTCGTACCCGCATATCCCGGGACTGGGTGTTCACGACGACGGTCAGCTGCTGAGCATCTTCGAAGCCGTCGAGCAGACGGGCCTCCCCTTGATGGTGCACTCGCACAACCAAGAGATCGTCAATGAGGCGGAACGCCGCTACTGGGCAGAGAACAGGTACTCCCCGCTCGACTACGTCGATGCTCAAGGCATCTATGACGGCATGAGCTGGGATACGGCGAACTACACGCTGCTGCGGATGCAGGAGGCCGTGGGGACGAAGCTGCACCTGCTCCACGTGGTCACCTCCAGAACCGTGGACATGCTGCGGGAGGCCAAGAGCAAGCGAGAGGGCATCAGCGCGGAGGTCAACCCCTTCGCCCTGTTCCTGGGACTCCGGGAGCTGATCCGCGACAAGGGGCCCTTCGTCGTAGGCCGGCTGGTCCGCGAGGAGACCCAGGAGAAGCTCTTCGGTGGTCTGCGAGATGGAGTCATCGACCTGGTCGGGAGCGACCATGCCCCGCACACGCGTGCCGAGAAGGAGGAGGGCTGGGCGGACATGTTCAACTGTCCGAGCGGGACTCCCCAGCTGCAGGACTATCTGAGCAGGTTGCTCACCAGCGTGAACGCCGGACGCCTCAGCATCGACGACGTCGCCCGGATCACGTCGTACAACCCGGCGCGCGTGTTCGACCTCTTGCCGCGCAAGGGCACGATCGCGGTCGGTGCCGACGCCGACCTGGTCGTGGTGGACATGAATCGGCGGCGGATCGCGAAGGACGCCGACGCCCTGACGAAATGCGGATGGACGCCGTACGACGGTGAGGAATTCGTAGGCGTGCCGTTGCACACCCTGGTGCGGGGCCGGTTCGTGATGAGGAACCGAGCCGTCGTTCCAGAGCATGGCTGGGGTCGCCTGGCTCCGCCGCAAAGCCACCGCAACAGTGCCTGAACCCACACGACTCGCGCACAGCGCTCATCGGAGGTAACGAAATGACCAACGACACTGACCTGGGTGCATCCCTGGTCGCGGCCATCGACGACGAAGGTCTCGTCAACCTTCTCCACGAGATCGTCAGCATCCCCAGCCCGACCGGGAGCGAGGAGGAGGTGGCCGACCACCTGCACCAGCACCTGCGCCGTCTGGGCCTGGACTCCACGCTGCAGACATTCGCGCCGGGCCGGGCGAACGTGATCGCGCACATCGAAGGACATGGCAACGGCCCCACGTTGATGCTGAACGGACATCTCGACACCTCCTACACGGGCTTGGAGCCGGAGCTGTCGGGTGCGGGCTACAAGAACGTGCCGATGATCGTCGACGACGACTGGATGTACGGAAACGGCGTCCACAACATGAAGAACGCGGTCGCCTCCTATTGCGCGATCGCGGAGGCCATCGTCACGTCGAAGGCGCGCCTGCGCGGCGACGTCGTGCTCGCATTCGTCGCCGGTGAGATCGAGAAGGCGCCCGTGTCGAGGTATCAGGGACCGGAGTACGAGGGCTTCGGCGTGGGAACGTCGTACGCGCTGGCGCACGGACTCTCCGCCGACCTGTGCATACTCGGCGAGCCGACGACCAACACCATCGGCATCAGCAACATGGGGGTGAGCTGGGTACGGCTCGCCGTCACGGGCACGATGGCGCACACGCAGGCCGCCGACACCGCGGTGAACGCGATTCAGCAGATGCGCAAGGTCTTGGCCGCACTCGACGATTGGATACCCCGCTACCGCGACCGGCATACGTTCGAGGGTGTCCGGCCGGCATGTGATGTCACTGCGATCGAGGGTGGCTGGCCCTATCGTGCCTCTCGGGTCCCGATCGGCTGCGAGGTGTTCATGTGCGTCAGGACCCCTCCCGGTGTCAAGCCCGTCGCGCTGAGGCGGGAGCTGCGCGAGTTCGTCCGAGGTCTGAACGCCGCGGACGACTCGCTGGACGTGGCGCTGGAGTTCTACGTCACCCACGAGGCTCAGGAGATCGATCGTGAGCACCCGCTGGTCCGTTCGATCCATGCTGCTCACCTGTCGGAGAACGGCACCGAGCCGGAGTACCGGCGCCGCGGCGCCTACATGGACTCCTCGCAGCTGATCGCGCACGGGATCCCCACCGTCGTGTACGGCCCGAGCGGACGAGTGCGCGCCCAGGGCGAGCAGGCGGGCTGGGCGCCGTCGGAGGGCGAGCACCTCTATCTTCCCGATCTGTTCGCCGGAACGCGCGTCGTGGCGAGAGCCGTCGCCGACATCTGTGATCGAGAGGCGGCCGATGTCGTGGTCTGATCCGGCATCCCGGTGGGCTGAGGGCGGCTGAGCTCCTCCGCGTCCCGTCTGACGATGGGGCCGCCACGAGCTGGTCCCGGTCGTCCCGCACGATCGCCGATCCTGCCAACGGCTGCCTTCCCTCAGGCCCCCTGACCTCGCCGCGCGACTTGTTATAATGTAATCCGGCCGGGCCAGGGTGGTTCGCGAGTGCAGGCGACCAAGGGGAAGTCGGAGACGGTGGCGACGAGGGCAAGGTCGGGGAACGGGAGCGCCAAGACGGAGAGCTCTGTGCAGACGGCGTACCGCGAGATTCGGCGCGCCATCGTCGGCGGTCGCTATGAGCCCGGCTCGGCGCTGCGGCTACAGATCCTTGCGACAGATCACGGCGTCAGCTTCATCCCGATTCGGGAGGCGCTTCGGATGCTCGAGGCCGAGGGTCTGGTGGAGATCTTCCCCAATCGCGGGGCGCGCGTCGCGCCGCTGTCGCTGGTCGCGATCGAGGATGTCTACTCGACCCGGATGGCGTTGGAGGTCGACGCCCTTCGCCGCGGGTTCGAGAACATCACCCCTGAGATCGTGCAGCGCGGATATGCGCTGATCGAGCAGATCGTCAAGGCATTCAAGGCGGGCGACAACCTTGCCTACGAGCTGCATCGCGAGCTTCACTTCCTGCTCTACGAGCCGGCGGATTCGCGGTGGCTGATGCAGATGATCAGTACGCTCTGGGACCACACCGATCGCTATCGCCGGCTGTCGATGCCGCTCAACGAGGACATCGACGGCCTCGGCAAGGAGCACGAGGCGATCTTCGTGGCCATCGAGGCCGGTGACTGCGAGGCGGCAACCGATGCCCTGCGCCGGCACCTCAGGCACACCCTCACCATGCTGCGGGCACGAATCTCCGAGGATGCCACGCCGTAGTCTCTCCGCGCCGCCGCAAGCATCGAGCTCGGACGCCTGATCGCCCGCGTGGCGCTCCACGATCATGGCCGGGCAGTCCCGCTCCTCGTCGGCGCCGCACCTCGATGCCGACGCGACGCCGCCGTCGGCCTGCTGGCGGCGACTCACCCCGGTGAGGGTCGCTGCCGGACCTCCGCTCGTCGTCCCGTCGTGCCCTTCGGCGCGCTCCGGAAGTGGGACAGGACGGATTCGAGGCCGGCCGAGATGGCGCGCCGCAATGATCGACAGGCCCTTGCCCCATCAAGATTTATATAATAATCTCCCGGTGATGAGCCTCACATCAGCCACCTGGGCAGCTGCCTCGCTGCCGGAACAGGGACCACGGCGGCCGGTGATGACGGCGCCTTCTGCGAGAGACGAGAGGACTTCGCTCCGGGACTGTCGAGTCAGTGGGGCCGGCCGGCTCCGTCGCTGCACTGTCGAGAGGCGGTACGGCGCGTGCCTCGCCGAGATCGAAGGAGCCGGGCGCTCTCCAGCGCCGGGTGGGGAGAAGGGAATGCGGATGCGCAGCGTGGTAGCGCGATGACGACGCCAGTGTCGGCGGCGCCGGTGTCGAAGAGCCGCTCCTCACGGCATCGGTACCGCGTGCTCCTCTACCGCTTCGGTGTGGTCGTCGGTGTCCTGGCACTGTGGCAGGGCCTCGTCGCCATCGGCGTCGTCGACCCGCTCCTCACCTCGGACCCGCTCAGCATCGGACGCACCATCGGCTGGCTGGTGAGCGATCAGAATGTGCACTCCCACCTGGCGATCACCGGTCGATCGATCCTGCTGGCGTTCCTGTTCGGAAGTCTGCTCGGCTTCGTGATCGGATGCGGTCTCGGACTCTCCCGGATCTTCCGTGCGGCCTTCTACGGTCCGTTCCTCTTTCTCATGTCGACGCCCAAGGTGATCTTCACGCCATTCTTCCTTCTCGTGTTCGGCATCGGACCGAAGGCGGCAGTGGCCTTCGGCGCCTACGAGACGCTCTTCTACGTCGCCGTCAATGTCATCGGCGGACTGGACCTGGTGGAGGACCGTCACCTGAAGGTGGCACAGGCCTTCCGAGCCGGACCGTTGGCACGGATGCGCTGCGTGATTCTTCCCGCGGCCAGTCCAGGCCTCTTCGCGGCCCTGTGGATGGGCCTGCGGCATGCATTCGGAGGCGTTCTCATCATGGAGCTCATCGTGTCGTCGGGTGGTGTCGGCACGCTGGTACGTCAGCTGACCAACAACATCGAGACGGACAAGACGATGACCTTGATCCTGTTCATCTCCGTCATGGCGATCTTGGCCGGAACCAGCTGGAACGCGATAGAGAAGCGCGTCACTCGTTGGCGATCCACTGCCACCACATCTACCGTCCCGCACAATTAGGAAGCCGTGTCGTGACAACCACGGCAAAGTCAATGCCCGAACATCCGATCAGCGCTGCCGGAGTCAGCGTCGTCTACGAGACTCAGCGTGGAACCACGCACGCACTGTCCGAGCTCGACTGCTCGATCCGGCCCGGGGAGTTCGTGACGGTGATCGGGCCCAGTGGCTGCGGCAAGTCGACACTGCTGCATGTCTTCGGAGGCATGATCAAACCGAGCAGTGGGGACGTTGCCTGGGGAGGCGTGCCGGTGACCGGTCCGAATCCGGAGATCGCCGCGTTCGTGTTCCAGGACTACTCGCTGTTTCCCTGGATGACCGTCATCGACAATGCCTCCGTCGGGTTGCGCTTTCGCGGCACGTCACGGCAGGAGCGCCGGCGTGTGGCCCAGGAGCTGCTGGAGCTGGTCGGGCTGGCGCACTGCGCCGACCAGTATCCACACGAGCTGTCGGGGGGCATGCAGCAACGCGTCGCGGTGGTCCGGGCGTTGGCCATGAACCCCGATGTCCTGCTGATGGACGAGCCCTTCGGGGCACTCGACGAGCAGACCAGGAGGCAGCTCGGATACGAGATGGTTCAGATTCTCACCGCGCAGGCGAAGACCGTCATCACCGTCACCCACAGCCTGGATGAGGCCATCTTCTGGGCCGATCGGATCATCGTGATGGCAGCAGAGCCCGGACGAATCATCACCGAGCTGCACGTCGACGAGCCGCGTCCGCGGGAGCTGGGCTTCATCGCGACTCCGGAGTTCGCGCAGCTGCGCATGAAGCTGTTCGAGCTGATCTCGCGGCGCCCGGCGGGCGAGCCCGAGCCGGAGCCGGCGGCGCCGTACGAGCGGGGGGCATGATCATGGACCGCTCGGCCGCGGCGCCGAGGACCGCGACGATCTGGTTGGTACGTGCCGTCGCCGTCGCCGTCATCTTCGGGGTCTGGTTCTATCTGAACCGGCCGGGCGGCGTCTCGCGCATCATCCTGCCGTCGCCGGACGCGGTGGGAGAGGCGCTGGTCTCACTTCTCGGCAGGTCGCTCATCTGGTCCGGCCTGCTCACCACAGTCATCGAGATATTCGCGGCATTCACCATCGCTGCCGTTGCTGGAGTCACCTTCGGCTTCTGGGCCGCTCGGCATCCCACGCGGGCACGAGTGCTCGAGTCCATGCTCGCCTGGGGATACATGGTGCCACTCGTCCTCTTCTACCCCATCTTCGTCCTCTGGTTCGGCGTGGATGTCGCGTCCAAGATCGCGTACGCCGCCACGTCTGCGTTCTTTCCCATCGCCTACAACTCACTCCGCGGCTTCACGACCATCTCGCCCACCCACCTGAGGGTGGCCCGAGCGTTCGGTGCGAGCCGGAGACAGACGGATCTTCTCGTCAAGATCCCTGCGGGCCTCCCGATGCTGGGGGCCGGCCTGCGCATCGGCGCGGCCACCTCGATGATCACCGTGATCTTCTGCGAGATGGTGGCGTCCTCACGCGGATTGGGACACATTCTCTCGGCCTTCACCGAGTCTCTGGCAACGCCACGGACATTCTCGATGATCGTCATCATCATGTGCGTTGTCGGGGTGCTGCAGTCCATCGTCGCGTTCGTCATCTCGTTGCCAACCAGAAAGTACAACCGCGCGACATCGAAGTCGGTATGACATCTCTCAGGGAATAGCGATGCGGCTCACATATGCCGCCATTCACAGCTCACACATTTAGTTCAACATAGACCGGTGAACCGGTCACGAGAGAGGTTGATATGAAATCTAGACTCATTTTCCTCACCGGCTTAGCGATGGTGTTCACACTCAGCGCCTGCGGCTCGGGAGACAGCGATGAGGGTGAGAAGACGAGCGGTGAGCTCGGCACAGTGAAGCTCGTCGAGTCGCAGCAGTATGCGATCTCGATGTGGGGCGCTGACGTGGCAGACGAGCTCGGCATGTGGAAGGACGGTCTCAACGTCGAGATCTCGGTCTCGGAGAAGGGGGTCGAGATCATGGCGGCAGGACAGGCCGATCTCGCCATCACCTCCCCGAACAGGTTCATCGGCGCGATCGACCAGGGCCTGGAGGCGACGATCGTCGGCCCAACCGTCGACGTGACGCCGCTCTACGTGGCCGTGGGCGACAAGGTGCCCGCATCGAAGATCGAAGACCTTCCGAAGGGGACGAAGTTCGGCATCTCCGCCTTCGGCTCAACCGGACACTACGCAACGGTCAAGGTCGCCCAGTCGCTCGGGTGGGAGGAGTCCGACTATGAGCTCGTGCTGCTGGGCGGACTCCCGGCGATCCAGGCCGGCATCAAGCGCGGCGTCATCGACGCGTTCCTCTGGAGCTCGGTTCCGGTCTACACGATGGAGGCGGAAGGGCACGCGAAGGTGCTCGGCAGTGCTGCTGAGATGATCGGGGCGAATCCAGGCGACGTGATCGTCGCCTCGAACGAGGTCATCAAGCGCAACCCCGGGGCGGTCCGTGCGTTCTGTGAGGGCTTCTACGCCGCGAACTCACGCATGATCGACAATCCCGACGAGGCCGCCGGGCTGCTGAAGAAGTGGGGAGTGGACGAGTCGGTCATCGATATCGCGGTGGACACCCAGATCCCCAACATCTCGACGGACGCCGGACTCACCGACGAGCAGATCGTCGGGATGGCCGACGCCACGAGATTCACCGTGGACGATGCCAAGAACGTCTCCGACGACGCAGTCAAGGCCATGTACCGCAGCTGTGACTCGCTGTAGCTGACACGCCCGGTGACCGCCCAGGAGTCCTGGGCGGTCACCGGGCGACGCGGTGCCGGAGATCGTCGTGACAGTCGGATGGGAAGCGAGTGGTAGCCGTGAAGGACGTTGTTCACAGAGAGATCGATATCGGGTCGGAGTCGGTCGAGTCGATATGGCCGTGCCTCCGAGATGTCGATCTGCTGTCGTCATGCTCCAGTGCGATCAAGGACGTGGCCGCGGTGGAGCCCGACGTGTCCTGGTCGGTCGTGCTGAAGCGCCGGGTGGGCCGGTTCGAGATGAGTGCGCCACTACAGGTGGAGATCGCCGCCGAGGAGGTCGGCCGCCGGATCGCGATCGTGGGCCGCGGGATCGACCGCAAGATGGGGGCCCGATTGGAGTTCGATGCCGCGCTCACCGTGGCCGACGGTGCCGCGGCGGATCGGTTGTCGCTCGAGCTGAGCTATGAGATGACGGGTCAGCTGGCGAGCCTGGGGAGCGGTGTGATCCGCCGGCACGCGAGTGAGCTGGTCGACGAGTTCTGCACGAACCTTGCTGCCGCGCTGACCAAGCGGTCCGATCGATGACGCTCCAGGATCAGCGATCGGCGATCGACCACGTCGAACGAGGCCGAGACGGTGCCGAGGTCCTCAGCGGTGACCTCGAGTCACGACCTCACCAGGACGACCTGGCTGTGGTCGGCAGGCGGCTGACCCGGGTCGACGCACTGGAGAAGCTGTCGGGACAGGCGAAGTTCACCGGGGACCACGTGCTACCCGGGATGCTCCATGCCGCACCCGTCACGACCAGCTATCCCCATGGGCGGATCCGGGGGATCGACACATCAAGGGCCCGCGCGCTCTCGGGGGTCATCGCGGTGGTCGGTGCCGGTGACGTCGTCGCCACTGGCTGTGTGTCCCCGATGTTCGGTCCCGTCGTCCGCGATCGAGAGGTGTTTCCCAGGGACGTGATCAGGTTCGCCGGGGAGCCGGTCGCGCTCGTCGTGGCCAAGACCCGAGCGATCGCTCGGGCGGCCGCCAAGCTCGTCGAGGTCGACGTCGAGGAGCTCCCGGCAGTCACCGACATCGATCAGGCGCTGGCCGCGGGTGCTCCGTTGGTGCATCAGGCAGAGCACGCCGATTCGGCGGGGATATACGCGCCCCCGGCCGAGCTCGAGTACGGCGAGACGAACGCGGTGATGTCCTTCGAGCTGTCCCGTGGCGACGCCGTCGAGGCGATGGCGACCGCGGACCACGTGGTCGAGACCACGTTCAGCTTCCCGGCCGTCTATCACTACGCCATGGAGCCCTTCTGCGTGCTCGCGGACGCCACCGATCGGTACATCTCCGTCTGGTCCTCCGCGCAGCATCCCAGCCAGGTCCAGGCCGACATCGCACGAATGTGGGGGCGCCCGCTCAGCAGGGTGCGGGTCGTCGCGCCGTACCTGGGCGGCGGCTTCGGGAGCAAGTCCTTCACGCACGTCGAGCCGATGGTGGTCGCGGCATCGCTCAGTCTCGGCGCACCGGTACGGCTGGAGCTGAGTGTCGAGGAGTCGATGAAGGTCAGTCGGCGGCACAGCATGCGGGGCACGGCGCGCGCGGCCGTGAGCAGTGCGGGCCTGATCACCGCGGTCGACGCCGAGATGGCCTTCGACGGCGGTGCCTACGCGCTGATGGGTCCGATCGTCGTGGGAAACGCCGCCTCGCGGATGCTCGGCGGCTATGTCTTCGACAACTACCGGATTCGGACGCGACTCGTCTACACCCATACCTCGCCCGCCGGCTCCTTCCGGGCGATCGGCGGCGTCCAGGGGGTCTGGGCGATGGAGTCCCTGCTCGCCAGCGTGGCGGCGCATGACGGGTGCGGTGTCGCGGATCTCCGCGAACGCCATGTGGCCTACCGGGGGCAGGAGATCCGTGCGGGACGGACTCCCATCGATGCCGACATTCGCGAGAGTCTGGAGGCCGTCGAGCGCATGAGCGAACGGGCGGCCGACGAGGTCGCCGGTCCGGCCGGCCCGTACTGGATGAGGGGGCACGGTGCTGCGCTCGGCGTGTCGGACCCTGGTGCCTCCCCGGTGTCCACGGCGATCGTGAGGCTCATGTCGGACGGCTCCGTCGTGGCGTCCGTGGGCAGCTCGGAGATGGGGCAGGGCGTCCGCACCGTGATCGCCCAGGTCGTCGCGGAGACGATCGGGGTGGAGCTCGACCGCGTCCATGTTCAAGGCACCGACACCGGCAGTGGCCCGTACGACGCGTCAACGGGCGCCAGTCGTTCGTCGGTGATGTCCGGACTGGCGGCGCAGCGGGCGGCGGACTCGGTGCTCGACCGGGTCCTGTCCCATGTCGCGGAGCGGACCGGGACGGACAGGTCGTCGTTGGGGACCAGCGGTGGTGAGGTCGTTCTCCCCGACGGCGCCCGGTATCCGATGTCGAAGGTCGTACGGGAGGTCTTCGGAGCCGCCGGGGGGAATCTCATCGGGGTGGGCGAAGTCACCCGCCGCGACTTCCCGACGCGGCCCGCGTTCTACGAGATCGCCGCCGGCTTCGCCGATGTCGCGGTCGACGCCGGCACCGGGGAGGTCCGGGTTCTCGCCTACGGGTCGTGCAGCGACGTAGGCCGCGTCATCAACCCGATGACGATGGAGGGGCAGGAGGAAGGGGCAGTGGTCCAGGGGGTGGGGCACACGCTCTTCGAGGAGATGATCTGGGACGACGGTCAGCCCGTGACCGAGTCGCTGGTCAACTACCGCGTTCCCCGATCGTCCGACATTCCGGAGTGGTTCGCCACCACGGCGATCGAGAACCTGGACGGCCCGGGCCCGTTCGGCATCAAGGGTGGTGGCGAGGGCCCGATCCTGCCCGTCGCGGGCGCCATCGCCAATGCGCTCTTCGACGCCACCGGCATTCAGTTCCGGGATCTGCCGCTCACGCCTGAGCGGGTGTGGCGGACCCTGGCTCGCGCCGGAGCTGCGCCGAACTATGCGGACACGTCCTCCGGACCGGCCAGCGGGGGAGGCGGCCGCCGTGTCGAGCTTTGAGATCTCCTCCCCGGCCACTGTCGAGGAGGTGCTGAGCGAGCTCGCCGCCGACCCGGAGGGCAGCGTCCTGTATGCGGGCGGAACCGAGTTGCTGCTCGCGATGAAGCAGGGCCTGGTCACCCCCCACCGGTTGATCGACATCAAGCGCGTCGCGGGGCTACGAGGCGTCGACACGCCGACGTCGGGCGGTGCGCTCGCCATCGGTGCGTGCACGACGCACGGGGACGTCGTGCACAGTGAGCTCGTTGCGTCGAGGCTGCCCATTCTGCGGTCCGTCATTCGTCGGGTCGCCAACGCCCGCGTCCGCAGTGCAGGCACCTTGGTCGGAAATCTCTGCTTTGCCGAGCCGCATTCCGATGTCTCCACGCTGGCCGTGCTCCTCGACGCCGACGTCAGGATCGAAGGCGGCGGCCCAGCCCGATGGGTGCCGGTGCAGGACTTCCTTGTCGATGCCTACGAGACGACGTTGCGCCCCGAGGAGCTCGTCACGTCGCTGCGCATGCCGATTCCGTCGAGCGAGACGGTGCTCGGCTACCGGCGAGTGAAGGGCATGGAGCGACCGCTGGTGACTGCCGGTGTGAGCTTGACCTTCCGCGACGGCCGCATCGTTGCGGCCCGCGTCTCGATCGGCGCGGTGGCCGGCACACCGGCTCGTCCCACGAGAGCCGAGGAGCTGCTGATCGACGTGCCCGCGGACTCCGTCGGCGAGGTCGTCTCCGAGTGTGCGTACCTCGTCGCCGCGGACGTCGGCGCGATGACCGACTACGAGGCGTCGGAGGAGTATCGACGGCACCTCTGTGGCGAGATGTTCCTCCGTGCCATCTCCGATGCGATGGCCGAATACGAGAAGAGGGTGGCATGACGACGGGGACTCGGAGCCTTGAGTTCGAGCTCAATGGCGTACAGGTGTCGGTCCGCATCGACGATGACGAGCTGCTGATCGATCTCCTTCGTGACGAGCTGGGCCTGACGAGTGTGAAGCGCTCCTGCGACATGGAGATATGTGGTGCGTGCACCGTCCTTCTCGACGGGCGCCCGTTCAGCAGCTGCACGACCTTGGCGTACGAGGCGGACGGGCGAACCGTGCTCACCGTCGAGGGGATGGCCCGCGATGGCGAGTTGCACCCGCTCCAGGAGGCGTTCGCACGACATGGTGCGTTGCAGTGTGGCTTCTGCACGCCGGGCTTCCTTCTCACTCTCAAGGCGATCCTCGACCACTCGCCCGCGGTCACTCGACCCGAGCTCATCGACGAGCTCGAGGGGAACATCTGTCGCTGCACCGGATACTTCAAGATCCTCCAGGCAGCGGAGTCTGTGATGCTGGCGGCGACCGGGTCGCAACCGGAGTCGACGTCGCGTACCCCGGAGGCCGGCCCATGATCCCGGCCGACGCCGCAGCCGGACCTGGTGCAGTCATCGATGCCGAGATTGAGACGAACAACGTAGAAGACGGAGCAGAGTGAGATGTCGGTAGAGACACGTGTGTGGGACCCCTTTCTGACCGAACGTGACGCCAAGGTCGCGGAGATATGCGGTCAAGGTCAGAAGATGGGCATGGGTGAGAGGGCCGCGCTCTTGATCATCGACGTGACGACCGCCTTCTGCGGAGAGCGCTCCGAACCCATCCTCGAGTCGATCGCGACCTGGCGGAACAGCTGTGGCGAGGATGCCTGGACGGGGATCGCGGCGATCGAGCCGGTACTGAGCGCCGCGCGCCAGCGGGACGTGCCGGTGATCTACTCGGCATCCGCCCGGCTGCCCGCGACTGCCGTGCACGCGGGACGTTGGGCGAGCAAGAACGGGCGCAAGCTCGAGGACGGTGACGAGAGTCGATCGCACGGCTTCGAGATCGTGGAGCCGTTGCGGCCACGGGAGAACGAGATCGTCATTCAGAAGTCGAAGCCGAGCGCCTTCTTCGGCACCCTGCTCGCCTCGTATCTGGTCAATCTCGGCGTGGACACTCTGATCTGCTGTGGGACGACCACCAGTGGATGTGTGCGGGCGACGGTCGTGGATGCCTTCTCCTACAACTATCGGGTCTCGGTCATCGAGGAGGGGTGCTTCGACCGCACCCAGGCGTCTCATGCGGTTGGCCTGTTCGACATGGATCAGAAGTACGCGGACGTGATCACGGCCCGAGAAGCCATTCGGCACATCGAGCAGGCCCCCGTCGTCCGGTCGCTCTAGCCTCGGCCTCGCTGACGCGGGACTCGCGACGCCGGCTCAGGCCGACGGAGCTCCCAAGGGGCGATCGGCGTCGAAGCCGGGGAGGATCAGGAACGTTCCCGAGCCGGTCGGAGTCACGTACCCCATCAGGTCGTCGACCTCGTCGAGCCGGTGCTGAGTCTGGACGAAGGTGTGGAGGTCCTGCTGGAAGCAGATGAACATCAGCCCCGCGTCATCGGGGCCGTCGTCGAACGCGTAGCCCCGCCGCAACATCAGCTTGCTGCCGGTGAAGGACGGGTGAGCCGCGCGGGCATGAGCGCGTGCGGGCACGAGGTAGTCGCCGGCAGGCGATTTCGCGTGCAGATCGATCTCAGAGGTCAGCTCGCCACCGGAGAGCGGAGCGCCATCGGTCAGGCGCCTTCCGATGACGGCCTCCTGGTGATCCAGCGATGCGGACCGGAACCGGTCGAGGTCGAGCCGGAGCCGGCGCACCACGCAGATCGTGGCGCCTGCCGGGTCGGGCAGGTAGACGTTCTCGGCGAGCTCTCGATCCGTGCGGGGAACGACGATGCCGTCGTGGAAGCCGAGCGGGTTGCGCGTGATCGTGCCGCTGCCCGGCGACCGGAACAGACGCTGCGCCCACCGCAGTCGCGCACGAGGGATCGCCCGGGACAGCTCGTGCTGGACCGCGGCGAGCGCGCCAGCGTCGGTCGCATACGCGGCCACCAGCAGGTCGCCGCCTTGCCGCGCCGGGTCGATGCGATCGTCGCCGGCGAAGGCGGGGAGGTCGTGCGTCCCCGGCCCGGCAGGCACCCGGGCACGCATGACCGCGGGGCCGACCCCCACGGTGATGGTGAGGTCTCACGGACCGGGCGCAGCAGAACCCCGACCTGGCGCGGGTGCTGCCCGACGGTC
>CAZTHV010000012.1:20824-24502 GCA_964613165.1 uncultured Marmoricola sp. | reverse complement strand
CCGCGGCTTCCACGCTTCGCTCCCCGGATACGCCCCCACGAGGCTCGTCGAGGTCGGGGAGCACTGCGCTGAGGTCGTTGACGACGAGCTGGTCGTCGGGGACCTGACCGGCGCGGAACGCCGCGCGCCCGACCATGTGGTTCGCGACGGGCGTGGTCAGTAGCTGGAACGACCCGATCAGCACCAGGATGCCGATGGCCGCGGGGTCCCGGAGCCGCAGCCCGAGCCCGAGGAGCACGAGGAGCAGGCCGAGCACCTGTGGCTTCGTGGCGGCATGCATCCGGCTGAGCAGGTCGGGGAGCCTGAGGACGCCGATGGCGGCGATGAGGGCCAGCAGAGCGCCGAGAAGGAGACAGATCGCGGAGGCGACGTCGGCCACGTGGGTCCAGCTCATCGTCGCTCCTCCTCGATGTCGTCACTGCCGGGGGTGAAGCGGGCGATGCTGACCGAGCCCACGAACCCGAGCACGGTGAGCACCAGCAGGATGGGGAGAGTGAAGGCGTGTCGGTTGACGGCCGCCTCGATCGCCAGGCCGCAGATGCCGATGGCGACGAAGGTGTCGAGGGCGACGGCCCGGTCGAGCAGCGTGGGGCCGATGGTCATCCGCGCCACGACGAGGACAGCGGCGAGAGAGAGCATCGCCACACAGATGAGGAGTACGACGGTCAACGGGCTTCTCCTGGGATCGAGGGGGACTCGTCGTCGAGGTGGTCGACGTGGCGGCCGAGCGCCCGGACGAGCCGTGCCTCCTGGTCGAGCACGCTCTGCCGGAAGCGCTCCACGCCGTCGAGGTCCGTGACGTCGAGCACGTGCAGGAACAAGGTGTGCGTGGAGCGCCGGGCCTCGACGACGAGACTTCCGGGGATCAGACAGGTCATCTCCGCGACGATCGTCAGGACGATGTCCGACGGGGTGCGCAGGTTCACCTCGATCACGGCGTTCTGGAGCGGGCGCTGGCGGCGCAGCACGACTCGGGCGACCTGGACGCTCGACCTGACGACGTCGGCGGCGAAGCATACGACGAGCCACAGCAGCGGAAGGGGCCGGACGCGCACATCCAGTCGCAGCGGAGGCAGAGGAAAGACCAGGCAGGCGATGGTGGCCACCAGGAACCCGCTGACCACGGTCGTCACGGAGACGTCGCCCCAGAGTGCCGTCCAGATCACGGTCAGCCAGATGAGCATGGGGAGCTGCAGCGACCGGTAGCGTGCCGGTCGCACCTGGCCGTTGCGACGAGTCTTCAGCTGCGGGCTCATTCGCTGCCCCCGTGCAGTACTGCCTCGAGATACGGCGTCCGCTGCATCAGGTCGACCGCGGTGCGGTCCGTGAAGTCGAAGAGCGGGCCGGCGACGAGGGTGAACGCCAGACTGAACGCGATCAGGGCGGCGGTGGGCAGCACCATCGAGCGTGGCAGGCGATCGGGCAGCTGACCGTCGCGGAGCAGTTGGTAGAGGTCGCGGTCGGGCTCCTCCTCGTCGCGGACCAGTCGGGCTTCCTCGAGGTCGCTGGCCGCGTACGCCGTCCCACCGGTGTGCACGTGGCCCCGGTGCCGGACCATCGACACCGTCGGGTGCTGCGTGTCGGTCTCCTCGCCGGGGGCGGGTAGCGCTTGGGCGGTCTCGTGAGCCTGCTCAGGGGTACGCCAGAACGCGATCGTCCACGTCTTGGCCACGGCGTAGAGGGTCAGCAGGCTGGTCGTCACTCCGCCGATCACCAGCGTGACGGCCAGCGGGCTGCCGACGTCGAGGCCCGCCTGGAGCAGCCCGACCTTTCCGAGGAATCCCGACATGGGCGGGATCCCGGCGAGGTTCATGGCGGGCACGAAGAAGAGGAGGGCGAGGACGGGGGAGAGCCGGGCCAGGCCACCGAGCCGGAGCAGAGCCGTGCTGCCGGCGCGTCGTTCGATGAGACCCACGACCAGGAACAGCGCCGTCTGGATCGTGATGTGGTGGGCGACGTAGAAGCTGGCGCCGGAGATCCCGCTCTCGGTCGCGAGACCGATGCCGAAGATCATGTAGCCGATGTGGCTGACCAAGGTGAAGGAGAGCATCCGCTTGATGTCGGACTGGGCGATGGCGCCCAGGATCCCGACCACCATCGTCACGAGTGCCGCCCACATCAGCAGGTCCGTGAGTGGGCTGTCGGGGAACAGCAACGTCTGCATCCGCAGGATGGCGTAGACACCCACCTTGGTCAGCAGTCCCGCGAAGACCGCGGTGACCGGGGCCGGTGCCGTCGGATAGCTGTCGGGAAGCCACAACGAGAGCGGGAACACAGCCGCCTTGACCGAGAACGTCACCAGGAGCAGCAGCTGCAGGGTCAGGCTCACCGAGTCGGGGAGGTCCTGGATGCGTTGGGCGAGCTGCGCCAGGTTCAGGCTGCCGGTGGCCGCATAGACGGCGGCGATGGAGATCAGGAACAGTGACGACGAGACCATGTTCACGACGACATAGATCGTGCCGGCGCGAATCCGGGTGGCGGTCCCACCCAGGGTGAGCAGCACGTAGCTCGCGAAGAGCAGCATCTCGAAGCTGACGAACAGGTTGAACAGGTCACCGGCGAGGAAGGCATTGGAGACGCCGGCGACCAGAACCAGGAATGTCGGGTGGTAGATCGAGACCGGAGCCTCGCGCTCGTCGCCGGTCATGCCCTGACCCACGGAGTACGCCAGCACCGCGAGCGTCACCACGGCGGAGACCAGGAGCATCAGCGCGGACAGGCGATCGGCTACGAGACTGATGCCCAGGGGCGGGGTCCAGGCGCCGATCCAGGCGACCTGAGGGCCGTAGCGATCGGCCCGCACCAGGAGCACCACGGCGATCACGACGACCGCCGTGAGGACCGAGAAGCTCACTGTTCGCTGGGCCCGCGGCCGGCGGGACAGCATCAGCGCGGCGCCGGCCCCGAACAGGGGGAGGATCACCGGCAGGGGAACGAGGAGGCTCACGCGCCCTCCTCGGTCAGGACGTCGTCGTCGTCCTGGCCACCGGTCGCCAGGTCGTGGCTGTCGGAGGCCTCGTCGGCCGCGGCGAGCCGACGGATCGAGGCATCCTCCACGTCGTCCTGCACGTCGTCGTTGGCGTTCAGCTGCCAGCTGCGGTGAGCCATGGCGAGCAGGAACGCGGTGGTGCCCAACGCGATCACGATGGCGGTGAGGACCAGTGCCTGGGGCAGCGGGTCGGACATGGCGGACGTGTCGGTGGCTCCCTGGATCGGCGCGTCTCCCGCACGTCCGCCGGAGACCAGGAAGAGGATGTTGACGCCGTTGCCCAGGATGAGCAGGCCGACCAGGACCCTGGTCAGGCTGCGCTCGAGGATCAGGTAGACCCCGCACCCGATCAGGGCGGAGGCGGTCACGATCAGGCTGAGGTTCGTGCTCACCGGGCGGCTCCCTGGGTCGCCTCGCGCTCTTCGCGGAGAATCTGGCGGTCGATCCGCGCGCCGAGCGCGCGCAGCAGGTCCAGCACCAGCCCGATGACGACGAGGTAGACGCCGATGTCGAAGAAGGCCGACGTGACCAGGTGCACCTCGCCCAGCAACGGCACGGCCAGATCGACCTGGGCGCTCTGGAGCACGGCACCCCCGAACGCGAGCGGAGCGAGGCCGGACGCCGCGGCGGTGAACAGCCCGGTGCCGATCAGCACGCCGGCGTCGATCGGTGCGGCCTCGTCGAGCTCG
>CAZTHV010000012.1:17876-20814 GCA_964613165.1 uncultured Marmoricola sp. | reverse complement strand
CTCGTAGCGGCCGCCGGCGAGGTAGCGGACCATCAGCGCCAGCCCGGTGACCATCCCGGCGGCGAACCCTCCTCCGGGGTGGTTGTGCCCGGCGAGGAGCAGGTAGATCCCGATCACGATGAGGATGGGGAACAGCAGGCGGGCCACCACTTCGAAGATGATCGATCGCCGGTCCGGAGGAAGCGTCCGCGGACCAGGCAGCCAGACCCGTCGTCCCGGCCCGGTCGGGACCTTGGTGACCGAGTCCGGGAAGGGAATGTCGTAGACCCGGCGGATGCCGGACATCCTGGTCTCCAGGAACAGCAGGCTCGCCACCCCCGTGGCAGCTGCGACCAGAACCGAGATCTCACCGAAGGTGTCCCACGCCCTGATGTCGACGAGGATCACGTTGACGATGTTGTGTCCGCCGCCGAAGTCGACGGCCTCCTCCGGGTACGGCGTGGAGACCGGGTCCGCCGTACGCGACCCGGTGGTGACCAGCATGATGAGCCCGACAGCGACTCCCACGGCTGCTCCCAGGGCCATCCGCAGGTAGCGGCGGGGGGACAGCGGCCGGTCGGTGAAGTAGGCGGGCAGTCGGCGCAGTACGAGCACAAAGATGACGAGGCTGGTGGTCTCCACCAGGATCTGGGTGAGTGCGAGGTCCGGCGCGCCGTGGAGGACGAACAGCATGGCCGTCCCGTAGCCGGTGACCCCGGCCAGGATCACGGCCCGCAGCCGCCGCCTGGAGCGCGTCGTGAACAGCGCGGCCAGGACGATGACGACGCCCACCAATGCCTGGGCGGGCCTGTCCCAGAGCACCACGTCGATCGGGCCGTCGAGAGCCATGAGGACCGCCGTGCCGGGCAGGATCAGCACGACCACGAGGATGATCGCCAGGTACGCCGCTACGGATCCGCGCTGGGTCAGACCGGTGATCTCCACCGCGAGTCGATCGACGGTCCGCATGATCAGCCGGTAGCCCCCGTCGGCCGTCCATGACGGAGAGAGTGCGGTCTGAACGGCTCCGAAGCCCTTGCGCCGCACGAAGATCGCCAGGCCGAGGAGTAGCGCCAGCGCAGAGAGCGCCAGCGGCAGCTCCAGCCCGTGCCACAGCGCAAGGCCGCCGTCGTGGACTCCCGCGGGGAACTGCGTCGTGTAGGGCCGGAAGGCATCGGTGAGAGCAGGTCCGGCAAACCCGAGTGCCACGGTGAGGACCGTCAGCACGACCGGCGCGAGGAGGAAGCCCCTCGGTGCCGGAGTGAACGAGGTGGGCGGCACGCCGGGCTTCATGGCGAACGTCCCCCACAGGAAGCGCACCGTGTAGGCGACGGTCAGCACCGAGCCCAGGATCACCCCGATCAGCACCAGCCAGCCGGCGAGGGGTGACAGGTCGGGCCGGTCGCCGTCGCGAGCCACGTCGAGCAACGAGGCGAGGACGCTCTCCTTGCCGACGAAGCCGAGCAGCGGCGGGATCCCCGCCATCGATGCTCCGGCGACGATCGCGGTCGCGAGCACGACCGGGGCGGCGCGGCCGACACCGGAGAGCATCCTGAGGTCGCGGGTGCCGGCCTGGTGGTCGACGATGCCGACCACCAGGAAGAGGGTTGCCTTGAACAGTGCGTGGGACAGCAGCATCGCGATCCCGGCGAGGCCCGCAGCCCTGGTTCCGATGCTGAAGACCACGAGCAGGAAGCCGAGCTGGCTCACGGTGCCGTAGGCGAGCAGCAGCTTGACGTCGTATTGACGCAGCGCGCGCCATCCGCCGAGCAGCATGGTGCCCACGCCGAGCGTGAGCACGATCTCGTGCCAGCCGGCCGCGCCGGCGAACCCAGGGGCGAGCAGTGCGACGAGATAGACCCCGGCCTTGACCATCGACGCGGCGTGCAGGTAGGCGCTCACCGGAGTCGGTGCGGCCATCGCGCCCGGGAGCCAGAAGTGGAAGGGGATCAGTGCCGACTTGCTGAGCGCACCGACGAGGACCAGCGCGATGGCCACCGTCGTGGCCGGCCCGGTCGGCGGATCGGCGAGGAGCTCGCTGATCCGGTGGGTGCCGGCCTGCTGCCCGAGCATGAGCATCCCGACGAGCATCGCCAACCCGCCCAGGGTGGTCACGATCAGGGCCTGCATGGCTGCCTGCCGACTGGCGCGCTTGGCGGGGTCGCTGCCGATGAGCAGGTAGGAGAAGACCGTGGTCAGCTCCCAGAAGACATACAGAACCAGCAGGTCGTCACAGAGGACGAGGCCCAGCATGGACCCCGCGAAGGCCATGAACGTGCCGGCGAAGGACGAGAGGCCGGCGTCGTCGTCGCTGAAGTACCAGGCGCAGTAGGCCAGCACCAGCGCGCCGATGCCGGTCACGATCAGCGCCATCAGCCACTGCAACGCGCCCATCCTGAAGGCGAAGTCGATGTCCAGGCTCGGCACCCAGCTGACGACCGCGGTCGCTGCTTCCCCGTCACGCACCTCGCCGGTGTTGCCCAGCGCCCACACGAAGCTGGCAAGGGGCACCAGAGCCAGGACGAGGAAGGCACGACGGCGAAGGACCCGGACCAACCAGGGGGACGCCACTGCTGCAACGAAGTGTGCAGCGACGAGCGTGATCAAAGAAGCGCTCCTGGCGGTCGGTGGCGACCATCCCATTCTAGAGATCCGGTCGGTCGTGCTCAGCGGGGCGTCCCCAGCGTCCCTCGCGTGGAGGACCGGCCCCACTGCGTGGATTCGTTGCCGCCATCCAACAGGCCTTGCCCAAGAACAGCCCGGAAGCAGACTATGTCCCGACCTGTGGTCGGCGGGTCAGCGCTTCCGGGTGACCCTGACGGCGGCCTTGTCCCCGGCCGCGCCGGGCGCCTGGGCGCGGAGGACGATCTTGCGGTGGCCGCCGCGCTTGGCCTTGGCCGTGGGAGTCAGCACCACCCGCAGCTCGAAGGCGGCGCCCGGCGCGAGCACCGGGGTGGTG
>CAZTHV010000012.1:0-17866 GCA_964613165.1 uncultured Marmoricola sp. | reverse complement strand
ACCGACCGTCCGCACCGTGCGGGTGACGTTCTTGGCTCCGGCGAGGTAGCGCACCTTGACCGCCTTCGTCGGGCCGCCGCCGGTGAGCAGGAACCGGTCCGCGCTCTCGCCGTCGTTCTGGACCCGCCACCACACGGTGGCCTTGCGACCGGCGCGCCTCTTCACCCCGACGCTCTGACGGCTGGCGTTGCCGTACACGCCGTCGCCCTTCCAGGCGCGTCCCGCCTTGCGGATCTGGCCGTCGGCCACGCGTCGTGGCGCCTGGACGGTGTAGTCGCGGCTGACGGTGGTGGTGTTGCCTTCGCCGTCGGTGGCGGTCACCCGGACCACGTGCGCGCCTCCCCGGCTGGTGTCGAGCCGCCCGTCGCGCAGCCCGGTCACCTCGCACGTCTGCAGCGACGAGCCGCCCCGGTCGGTGCAGCCGTAGTCGACGGCAACGTCCTGGCCGAACGCGAAGTGGATGGTGTCGCCGGGCAGCGACAGGTGCGCCCGCGGCGCCGTCACGTCGGCGTGGGTGAGCTTCGAGGCGCGGTAGGTGATCAACGGCCCGGCCGCGCCGGCATCGGCGGGCGTCACGGCCTTGACCTCCCAGACGGTGCCACCGGAGTCGTCGACCTCGGTCGCGGTCGCCGCGCTCGCGGCGGCCCATCCGATCAGCGTGTTGCCGTTCGCCAGTCGTGTCGCCGAGCCCGCGTAGAGCGCATAGCGATCAGGATCGTCGTACGACCAGACCAGCTCGGCGGTGCCCTGGGCGCCTCCCGTGCCCGGCGTCAGCGCGTACTCGGCGATCCGCGTGCTCGCCCGTTCGATCGCCGGACCCGAGGGGTCCGCGGGGTCGACGCACAGTGGCGGCGTGGACGAGCCGTTGTCGAAGACCAGCACGTGGCCGTTGGGGAGCATCGACGCGGTGTGCTGCGCGCAGGGCCCGCCGTCCGCGTCGTCGAAGGCGAAGTCGCTCTCCCGCCCGCCGAGCTCCCAGACCACGTCGCCCTCCTGGTAGCCGTCGTGGTCCCGGGTGGCGATCCGGTAGACCGCGCTGAAGTGCCGGAACGACGCCAGCAGATCCTCGGTGCCGTCGTCGACCTCGACCACCGAGTTGATGTGGGCGTAGTCCTGGGCGTCCGGGCCGTCGGGGTCGACCATCGCGCGGTCGAGGTACGCCGCGCTGCTCCACTGGAACGCCACGTCGCCCTCGGGCGTCAGCTTCTGGATGACCGCGTCCTGCTTGCCGGTGCTCGTGTTGGGCTCGTACGCCATGAGCAGCGTGCTGCCGTCGGCGAGACGGATGCCGTCGTGACCGTCGGTGTGGTGCAGTCCCACGGTGCTCCGGGCCGCCACCGGCTCGAACTCCTCGTCCAGCGTCGTCAGCACCATCCCGGCCGACGGGTCGGCGTCCGGCCGGAAGACGGTGAGCTCGCCGTTGGGCTGACGCTTGAGATCGAGCGGCCAACCTCCGGTCGTGGTCGTCGCCCACACGGGCACGCCCCACGAGTCCACGACCGCCTCGAAGTAGGGGCCGCCTCCCCACAGTCGCTGGAAGGTCAGGCCGACGAGACCGGGCTGGATCGCGGCGGTGTCGTGGACGCCGACGTCCAGGCGCGGGAAGCCGCTGGGCAGGTAGATCAACGAGTACGCCGCCCGCGGCGAGCCCTCGAAGACCACCGAGATCTCGTCGCCCGGCTGGAGCCCGGAGACCTCGGTGGTCGCCGATGTCGTCGGGGCGCCATTGACGAGAATCCGGTCGGATCCGAGGCCGCTGCTCGCCATCACCTCGACGGTGCCCGTCGAGTCGTTCGTCGTGGTGAGGCCGTAACGAGACACCTCGGTCCGGAACTCGGGGTACATCGCCACCCCGCTGCCCGCGACCGTGACCGATCGCGTCGGCGGCGCGGCCTGGCTCGGCGCCATGGTCACGTCCGGCGTCAGGGCCAGCGCGCCGGCCACCAGGAGGGCCAGGAGCGGTCGCATCGTGAGCCAGCCTCCAGTATCGCTCGGAGAGGCCGAGGGTAGCCGCCGATCGGGGTGCGACTCCGCAGCCCGCTCGGCGGGCCGGGCATGATGTGCCCGTGACCTGGTTCGAGTCGGCGCGCGACGCCGAGCAGCGGTTGGCGGCGACGGGCTACCTGGCCGACGAGGCCACGGCGACGACGGCCCACCTCGCCGGCGTCCTGGAGAAGCCGCTGCTGGTGGAGGGACCGGCCGGCGTCGGCAAGACCGAGCTGGCCAAGGCGATCGCCCGGGCGACCGACGCGGACCTGATCCGGCTGCAGTGCTACGAGGGCCTGGACGAGGCGCGGGCGCTCTATGAGTGGAACTACAAGAAGCAGCTGCTGTATATCCAGGCAGAGGCCACTGGCCTGGCAGGGACAGGCGGGGAGCCCCGACCACAGCAGGACTGGAGCACGGCCATATTCTCCGAGGAGTTCCTGCTCACCCGCCCGCTGCTGACGGCGATCCGGCAGGAAGGACGGACCGTCCTGCTCATCGACGAGGTCGACAAGACCGACATCGAGGTGGAGGGGCTGCTGCTGGAGGTGCTCAGCGACTTCCAGGTGACCATTCCCGAGCTGGGCACGATCAGTGCCGTACGCCGCCCGCTGGTGCTGCTCACCTCCAACGCCACCCGGGAGCTCTCCGAGGCGGTCCGGCGGCGCTGTCTCTACCTGCACATCGGCTACCCGAGCACCGAGCGGGAGCGGGCGATCCTGGTCTCCCAGGTGCCCGGCATCGAGGAGCGCCTGGCCGAGCAGATCGTCGAGACGGTGGCCCGGCTGCGTGCGCTGGAGCTGCGCAAGTCGCCGTCGATCGCGGAGTCGGTCGACTGGGCTCGCACGCTGGTCGCGCTCGGCACGGACCCGGGGATCGATGGTCTCGACCAGGCGGTCGTCGAGGCCACCCTCGGCGTCGTCCTCAAGCACAACAGCGACCACGAGCGGGCGCTCAAAGAGCTATGACTCTGCTCGATCGCCACGTCGCCTTCGTGGAGGCACTGCGCGCTGCCGGCCTGCCGGTGTCGCTCTCGGAGGGCCTCGACGCCGCGCACGCCGTCGGCGCGGTCGGGCTGACCGAGCGGGAGTCGCTGCGCGCGGCGTACGCCGCCACGCTGGTCAAGCGGCAGCCGCACCGGCCCGCGTTCGACCAGGTCTTCGACCTGTACTTCCCCGCGCTGGTGGGGGAGGGGACACAGGCCGAGGCGGACAGCGATACGACCGAGAGCGACCCCCTCGGCGACGGTCCCGCCGAGCTGGCCGACTTCCGCGAGCGGCTGGTCACCGCGCTCGGCATCGGCGACCCGGACGCGCTCACCCTGCTGGCCCGGGAGGCGGTACGTCGCTTCGGCCTGATCCGCGGCCGCCAGTCCGGCGATCAGCGCTGGTCGTCGTACAACGCGATGAACCGGGTGAGCCCAGGCGACCTGGTCGCGCGGGTGCTCGCGGGGATGGGGCTGGCGCTCGACCAGGACCGGGCCACCCGGCGCCTGGTCGAGGCGCAGGTCGCGGCCTTCGAGAGCGCCGTGGACGTCGAGGTGCGCCGGCGGGCGGCCGAGGTCCGTGGCCCCGAGCACATCGCCCGGCACACCGTGCGCCCGAGCATCGAGCGGATCGACTTCACCGCCGCGCGCAAGGCGGACCTGGAGGAGATGCGCCGGGAGATCGCCCCGCTGACGCGGCGACTGGCCACGCGGCTGAACCGCCGGGCGGCGCATCGGCGAGGAGCGCTGGACTTCCGGCGTACCGTCCGCGCCTCACTGGCCAGTGGCGGCGTGCCGCTGGAGACTCGCCACCGCCCGCGGCGGCCGACCCGCAGCGACCTGGTGGTGCTGTGCGATGTGAGCGGCTCGGTGGCGAACTTCGCCAGCTTCACGCTGATGCTCGTCTACGGCCTCCGCGAGCAGTTCAACCGGGTGCGCGCGTTCACCTTCGTCGACGAGGTGCACGAGGTCACCGACCGCTTCCGGCCGGGCGCCGACCCGCGGGAGACGCTGGCCGAGCTCGCCGCGAGCGCGCGCCACGCGACCCTGTGGGGCCGGACCAACTACGGCCGCGCGTTCACCCGCTTCGCCGAGCGGTACGCCGACGCGGTGACCCCGCGCACCCACCTGCTGGTTCTCGGCGACGCCCGCTCCAACTACTCCGACCTGGCGCTGCCGGTGGTCGGACAGCTGGTCCACGACGCCCGGCGCGCCTGGTGGCTCAACCCCGAGCACACCCGGCACTGGAACACCGGCGACTCCGCGGCGCGCGAGTACGGCGCGCTGATGTCGATGGTGGAGTGCCGCAACCTCGCCCAGCTCGGCGCCTTCGTCCATGATCTGGCCTAGCGTCCACGACCTGGCGTGAACCACCACCCGGGGGGCGATAGAGTAGTCGACTCGCTTGGTCGCCACCGGGCCGATGGAGGGCTCTGAGTTGAACGATGCTGTCGCCGCGCGCGAGGTCGCGCGCGAGCAGGAGTACGTCGATGCGGTCTACCGTCAGCTCAAGGTGTCGACGCAGTCGGCGCAGGCGCTGGCGGCCGAGGGCCGTGCCCGCGGCCAGCTCGGCCACGAGGGCGGGCTCGTCGAGCGCGACGCGATGGTCTACCAGGCGGCCCGGCGGATGGCGACGCTCGACGCCGCCCACGAGGGCCTGGTCTTCGGCCGGCTCGACCTGCGCCCGGAGCTCGACTCCGAGCCCCGCTACGTCGGCCGGATCGGCCTGCGCGACGAGAACCGCGACGTGCTGCTGATCGACTGGCGGGCGCCCGCGGCCGCGGTCTTCTACCAGGCCACCCCCGCCGAACCGCAGGGCGTGGTCCGCCGCCGGGTGCTGCGCAGTCACGGCGAGACCGTGGTGGGCGTCGAGGACGACCTGCTGGACGGCACCGCGGAGACCGACCTGCCGATCATCGGGGAGGGTGCGCTGATGGCGCAGCTCTCCCGGGCCCGCGACCGCTCGATGCACTCGATCGTGGCGACCATCCAGGCCGAGCAGGACCGCGCGATCCGGGCACCGGCCAAGGGCATCGTGCTGATCACCGGGGGTCCAGGCACCGGCAAGACGGTCGTCGCGCTGCACCGGGTCGCCTACCTGCTCTACGCCGACCGGCGCCGCTACGAGACCGGCGGCGTCCTGGTGGTCGGCCCGTCGGGCGTCTTCATGCGCTACATCGAGCGAGTGCTGCCCTCCTTGGGCGAGACCGCCGTCGCGCTGCGCTCGCTCGGCGAGGTGGTCGACGGCGTGCGAGCGACCAGGCGCGACGATCCCGCCGCCGCGGAGATCAAGGGCTCAGCGGCCATGGCCGAGCTGCTGCGGCGTACGGCGCGCCAGGCCGTGCCCGGCAGCCCGCGGGAGTTCCGGATGTTCTACCGCGACGACGTGATCGTCCTCGGCCCCCGCGAGCTCGGCCAGCTCCGCCGGCAGCTGCTCGGCAACGGGCCGCGCAACCGATCGACGACCAGGGTCGCCTCGACGCTCGTCGACGCGATGTGGCGGCAGGTGCGCTCCGAGCGGGCGCGCGAGCGGACCAAGGAGGACTTCGCCGAGGAGGTGCGCACCGACGACGCCTTCTTGGAGTTCGCGGCGGCCTGGTGGCCCCTCCTCGACGCCGTCACCGTGCTGGGCTGGCTGCGCGACCCGGAGTTCCTGGCCCGGGTGGCGGAGGGGGTCGTCGACGAGGAGTCGGTCCGGCTGCTGAGCAAGTCCTGGGGTGAGGACCTCGCTGTCGACGATGTGCCGCTGGTCGACGAATTGCGCTATCTGCTGGGCGATCCGCCGTTGGTGGAGGACAAGGACGAGGATCCGCTGGACCTGGTGGACTCCTCGTTGCACGAGCTCACCACCGCCGCCGACCGGGAGTACGCCGGACACCGCGGGTGGGCTCCGCCGAGCAACCGGATCGAGGACGACGGCTACGCCCACGTGCTGGTCGACGAGGCGCAGGACCTCACCCCGATGCAGTGGCGCATGGTCGGCCGGCGCGGCCGGATGGCGACCTGGACGGTGGTCGGCGATCCCGCGCAGTCGTCCTGGCCGATGCCGGAGGAGGCCGACCGTGCCCGCCGCGACGCGCTGGGCTCGTTGGTCGGGGACAAGCCGGTGCACGACTTCCATCTGTCCACCAACTACCGCAACTCCGCGGAGATCTACGCCTACGCCGCCGACTACGCCCGCAGGGTGGGCCTGGACGCCGATCTGCCCGACGCCGTCCGGTCCACCGGGGTCGCTCCGCGGGAGGTGACCGGGACCGATCGCGAGGCGCTCACCCGCGAGGCGGTCACCGCGCTGGTGAGGGAGCTGGAGGGCACGGTCGGCATCGTGGTCCCGGTCGCCCGCCGGGCCGAGGTCGTCGGCTGGGTCGCCTCCTGGCCGGAGGTCGCGCCCCTGACCGACGGCGCCGACGCCCGGGTGGTCGTGCTCACCGGGCTGGACACCAAGGGCCTGGAATTCGATGGCATCGCCGTGGTCGAGCCGGCCGAGATCGAGGCCGAGTCGACCACCGGGCAGGCCACGCTCTACGTCGTCCTGACCCGCGCCACCCAGCAGCTGGTGACGATCAGCGCGTAGCAGAACCGGCACAAAGCGCCGGTTGGAGCGGCTCTTGGTGCTCCAGAGGACGTGGTGCCCCTTCGGCTCCGGCTCACTCGACGCCGAGGCCGACCTCGGTCGACTTGATCAGGACGACGACGTCCTTGCCCTCGGCGAGCTCCAGGTCCTCGGCGGCCTCCCGGGTGATCGACGAGGTCAGCACCTCGCCGCCCGGCAGAGCCACCTTGACCACCGCCATCGCCTCGCCCCTCGTGATCGAGACGACCGTGCCCGCCAGTTGGTTCCTCGTCGACAGCTTCATCGTCACCACTCCCGTGCGTCGTGTGTCGTGCCCTCGACAGTAACGGCAATGGCCGTCCGCCGGAGGCCCTGCTAGAGCTCCTTGCGGAACCAGTGGTCCGCGTGCGGCTCGTCGTTGAACGCCGGCACCTCGGTGTAGCCGAGCCGGTGGTAGAGCGCGATCGCCTCCACCAGCGCGGCGTTGCTGTCCAGGCAGACGGCGGCGGCGCCGAGGCCGCGAGCTCGCTCCTCCAGGTCGGCCATCAGCCGGCGGCCGAGGCCGAGACCTCGCGCGGTCTCGCTCACCCAGACCCGCTTGATCTCGGCCTCCTCACCGTGCAGCTTCAGGCCCCCGCACCCCAGCGGCTCGTCGCCCCGGGTCGCCAGCAGCATCAGCCCGCGAGGCGGTCGCAGGTCGTCGTCGTCCAGCGGCAGGCTGGTGTCCGGGTCCCACCCGAACCGCCCGGCGATCTCGGCGGCGTACCGGTCCAGGCACCAGCGGACCCGCTCCTCGGCCGGGTCGGTCTGCTCGACGTGCACCTCGCTCATGGCCGCATCCTCCCGCGTCGCCGAGCCGGGCGTGCCGATCTGGCGCCTCTCGTCCAGAATTCCGTGCGAGAGGCGACGGGCTCACCGGGTGTCCGGTGAACCCCGACCGACACCCGAAATCGGTGGGGCCGGTCTGGCCGTCCCCGGTAGCGTTCGGCCATGACCACCATCTCCACGTCCGCAGCGGCCGCCCTCGAGCAGGTGCAGGGCGAGCAGGCGTGGGCGGTGATCCGGCTGCGCGACAGCGAGACGGTGACGGTGCTGGGCGGTCCGCTGGTGCCGGCCGAGCGACTGGCCGACATTCCACTGGCGCAGGGCACTCCCGAGCCGGGGCGTCGCTTCGACACTCTGGTGGCAGTCCCGTTCCGGCAGGTGGCCGAGCGCGGCTTCGACGCGCACGACGACGGCACTCCCCTGGCGGTGGTCGACATCCGTACCGAGGTCGAGGTGCCGCTGGCCGAGATGCTGGCGGCGCTGCCCGACGAGGAGGTCGCCTTCGCCGACCGGGGCGGCTTCGAGACCAGCGACGAGGAGTACGCCGAGATGGTCGGCCGGATCATCTCTGGCGAGATCGGCAACGGCGAGGGCGCCAACCTGGTGGTCGGCCGGCACTACCGGGCCGAGGTCGCCGACTGGAGCGCCGCGAAGGCGCTGACCGTGCTGCGCCGGCTGCTGGAGCACGAGCGCGGCGCCTATTGGACCTTCTGCTTCTACACCGGTGACCGGTTCCTGATCGGCGCCTCGCCGGAGCGCCACGTCAGCGTCGCCGGCGGCGAGGTCCGGATGAACCCGATCTCCGGCACCTTCCGGCTCGGCGCCCCGAACGATGGGGCTGGCGAGCGCGCCGAGCTCAAGCCGCGACTGCTGGACTTCCTCGCCGACGAGAAGGAGATCTTCGAGCTCTTCATGGTGGTCGACGAGGAGCTGAAGATGATGTGCGACATCTGCACCGAGGGCGGCCAGGTGCTCGGGCCGTTCCTCAAGCCGATGAGCCACCTGGTGCACACCGAGTACCTCCTGGCCGGCCGTACCCGCCTCGACGTCCGCGAGGTCCTGCGGACGAGCATGTTCGCGGCGACGGTGACCGGAGCACCGGTGGAGAACGCCTGCCGGCTGATCACCCGGTACGAGCCCGAGGGCCGCGGCTACTACGCCGGGGCGCTCGCCCTCATCGGGCGCGACGCCGAGGGCGCCCCGTCCGCGGACTCGCCGATCGTCATCCGCACCGCCGACGTCAGCCCCGAGGGACACCTCAAGGTCACCGCGGGGGCGACCCTGGTCCGCGACTCCGACGCGGCCTCCGAGGTGGCCGAGACGCAGGCCAAGGCCGGCGGCATCCTCAGCGCCTTCGGCCTCGTGCCGCGGCCCACCTCCCCGCCCGCGCAGATCGAGGACCTGACCCACGACGAGGACGTGCTGATCGCGCTGAACTCGCGCAACCAGCGGCTCGCCCGGTTCTGGCTCACCGACCAGTCCGGCGCCGCTCCGGCCCCGGAGCTGGCCGGACGCTCGATCGCGATCCTGCACGGCGAGGACGACTTCGCCAACATGCTCTGTCACGTCTTCGCCGTGCTCGGCATGAAGCCGACGGTCATTCGGCACGACGACTTCCGGCCGGATGCCTTCGACGCCTTCGACATCGCGGTCGTGGGCCCCGGCCCGGGCGATCCACGCGACGACGCGTCGCCGAAGATCGCCACCTTCCGGGCCGCCGTCGACGGACTGCTGGCGTCGGAGATGCCGTTCCTGGCGGTCTGCCTGGGCCACCAAGTGCTCTGCCACCGGCTGGGGATTCCCCTTGCCTACAAGGACATCGTCTTCCAGGGGACGCAGTCGCGGGTCTCCATCGGCGGTGAAGAGCAGGTGGTCGGCTTCTACAACACCTTCGTGGCCAAGGCCCCGACAGGCCACCCCCATCAAGAGGGGTCGAGCCAGGGCGGACTGCCCGACGGGATCACCGTCGAGGCGGATCCGGAGACCGGGGACATCCACGTGCTGGCCGGGCCACGCTTCCGCAGCGTGCAGTTCCACGCCGAGTCGGTGCTGACCGAGAACGGCGTGGCGATCCTGCGCGATCTGCTCATCGGCGCGCTCGCCGGCTCCTCCGATGGCTGAGCGCCTGCCCGGCGTACTCGTCGTCGATCACTACGACTCCTACACCCAGAACCTGGTCCACCTGATCGCGACCGTCACCGGCGTGCTGCCGGCCGTCGTCCAGCACGACGCGGCCGATCTCGACCTGCGCGGCTGGACGCACCTGGTCCTCTCTCCGGGGCCTGGGCACCCGGGGGAGCCGCGCGACTTCGCGCTGGGGAAGGCCCCGTTCCAGCAGGGGATTCCGGTGCTCGGTGTCTGCCTCGGGATGCAGGCGCTGGTCACGGCGTACGGCGGGACGGTGGCCCGGATCGAGCCGGCACACGGCGAGGTCGCCGATGTCGAGCACGACGGCGGCGGGGTCTTCGCCGGCATCCCGAGCCCGTTCGCCGCGGTGCGCTACCACTCCCTCGCGGCGACCCACGTCCCCGACGAGCTGGCGGTGACCGCGTGGGCGGGAGACGTGGTCATGGGCGTACGTCACCGCGAGCTGCCGCTGCACGGCGTGCAGTTCCACCCCGAGTCGATCCTGTCCGAGCACGGCCGCGCTCTGGTGGCCAACTTCCTGGCGTTGCCGGACGAGCGGCCATGAGCGAGCGCTGGTTCTGGCTCGACGGCGGCGGCACGCAGGAGTGGGCGGGCCGGCGCTCCATCGTCGGCCGGCTGGCCGAGGACGACCTGTCCCTCGTCTACGACGCCACCCGGCGGGAGGTGGTCGCGCATCCGAGCGGCGAGGTGGTCGGCGACGACATCTTCACCGTGCTGGGCGGCCTCCTCGACGGCGACCCCGCGACTCACTGGGTCGGCTGCTTCGGGTACGCCGCCCGGGGTGATCTGCCGGCCCGGTCGATGCCCGGAGTGCCGGACGCGGTCTGGATGCGTACCCACGATGTCCGGGTGACCCACGAGCCGGTGCGCCAGCCGGGCCCGCCGACGGGGCATCCGTCCTCTCCGGCGGTCCCGGCCTGGTACGCCGAAGCCTTCGACCGGGTCCAGGAGGCGCTGCACGCCGGCGACACCTACGAGCTCAACCTGACCTACCGCGAGCACGTCGAGAGCGTCCTGCCTCCGCTCGGCGTCTACCAGCGGATGCGCTCGGGCAACCCCGCGCCGTACGCCGGCCTGCTGCGCCATCACGACACCTGGCTGCTCTCGGCGTCGCCCGAGCGATTCGCCACCGTCGACCGGCGCAGGAGGCTGGAGACCCGGCCGATCAAGGGAACGACGCCGCGCGGCAGCACGCCGGAGGAGGACGAGAGGCTGCGCCGGCACCTGGCGACCGACCCGAAGTTCCGGGCCGAGAACCTGATGATCGTGGACCTGCTGCGCAACGACCTGGCGCTGGTGTGCGAGCCGGGCAGCGTCGAGGTACCGCAGCTGATGGAGGTCGAGTCCTACGTGAGCGTGCATCAGCTGGTGTCGACCGTGCGCGGCCGGCTGCGCGACGGCATCGCCACGGTCGAGGCCCTCCGCGCGCTCTTCCCGGCCGGCTCGATGACCGGCGCCCCGAAGCTGCGGACGATGAAGCTGATCGACGCGATCGAGGAGACGCCGCGCGGGCTCTACGCCGGCGCGTTCGGCTGGATCTCCGGCGACGGCCGTGCCGACCTGGGCGTCGTGATCCGCTCGCTCTTCCGGTCCGGCGACGGGCCCTGGCGGCTCGGCACCGGTGGTGGCATCACCGTGCACTCCGACGTGGCCGAGGAGTGGGCCGAGAGTCGGTGGAAGGCCGAGCGGCTCCGCGACTCGTGCGGCATCACAGGTTAACCGGTGATTCGGTCGCTTAGGAGGTGTTGCATCGCCTCCGAAGCGACTGTTTCACCGGTTAACCTGTGGTCGCCCAGCGTGCCTCAGCTCTGAGTGGTCTCCGCGTCGGAGCCCAGTGCTGCCTCGACCGTCTGGGTCTTGCCGTCCCGGACGAGGGTCAGGGTGACGTTGTCCTCCGGCCGGTGCCCGCGGATGGTGGCCACCAGCGACTCCGAGCCGTCGATGACGTCGTCGTCGACCTTGGTGATGATGTCGCCCTTCTGGAGACCGGCCTTGGCGGCGGGACCGCCCTCCTGCACCGTCTGGACGACCGCACCGTGGGCCAGCGCGTCGCCGGTCACGTCGGTGACGGTGATCGCGAGCCGGGCGTGGGTCGGCTTCTCGCCGGCGATGAGCTGGTTCACGATCGGCAGCGCCTGATCGATCGGGAGGGCGAAGCCCAGGCCGATCGAGCCGCTGTCGCCGACGCCCGAGGTGCGGATCGAGGAGTTGATGCCGACGACCTGGCCGGACAGGTTCACCAGCGCGCCGCCGGAGTTGCCGGGGTTGATCGCGGCATCGGTCTGGATGGCGGGATAGGTGGTGCTGTCGTCGGGAGCCTGCTGCTGTCGCTGCCCGAAGCCGAACGGGTTCTCCTGCTGCTGCGGCTGCTGGGGCGATGCCTTGGGCACCGAGACCGGGCGGTTGAGGGCCGACACGATGCCGCTGGTGACGGTCGCGTTGAGCCCGAACGGCGAGCCGACGGCGACCGCGCTCTGGCCGACGCGCAGGTCGGCGGACTTGCCGATGGCGGCGGGCACCAGCTCGTCGGACCCGGGGACCTTGATCACCGCGAGGTCGGTCACCGGGTCGGTGCCGACAACGGTGGCCTTGACCGTCGAGCCGTCGTTGAAGTTCACCGTGATCGTCTCCTCGGAGCCGAGGGAGACCACGTGGTTGTTGGTCAGGATGTGGCCGTCCTTGTCCAGCACGATGCCCGAGCCGGAGCCGGCCTCATTGCCGGAGGAGACGTTGATCTTGACCACCGAGGGCAGCACCTTGGCGGCCACGTCCTCGACATCGGCCGTACTGCCGTGGCTGGCGTTGGAGTTGGGCGACGACGCCACGATCGGGCTCGCGCTGCTGGTGGTGTCGCTGCCCTGCCAGGCGTCGTACCAGGCCGCGCCACCGATCCCGGCGGCACCGCCGAGGAGCAGGGCGCCGACGAGGACGCCGGCGGCGAGGCCGGTACCGCGCTTGACCGGGGCGGGTGCGGGGGGGCGGGCTGCTCGTACGGCGGCAGCGGGCGGGTGTAGTCGACGGGGCCGGTCGGCTCGGGCTGCCCCCACTGGGTGCTCTCCTGGGAGCTCTCCTGGGGCGACGCCCCGCCGGCCTGGGGCTCGATCGGGTCGCCGGGCATCGGGTTGCTCTGATCCGTCATGACATCGATTGAACCCCGAGGACCTGAAAGCGGGCTGGGAGAACGCTGGGACGTTTCTTTCAACCGGCGAAGACGTGCCGGAGGATCTCCTCGGCCTGGGGCGCCGGATAGGCCAGGGCACGCTCGAGCGCGATGTCGATCTCGGACCGCGCCCGCGTCGCCTGGAGATCGATCGCGTCCGGGTCCATGATCCCGGCCCGGCGCGCGTACTCCGTCAGCCGGCGGAGTGGATCATGCTGCTCGGCCTCCGTGACCTCCGCCGCGTCGCGGTACAAGGACGGATTGTCGGAGGTGTTGTGGAAGCCGACCCGATAGGTGACGGCCTCGATCATCGTCGGTCCGCGTCCTGCCCGTGCCCGCTCCACGGCCTGTTGGGTGGCCTGGTGGACCGCGAACAGGTCGTTCCCGTCCACCGCCACCCCCGGGAACCCGTAGCCGCGGGCTCGGTCGGCGAGACGACCTGCCCGGGTCTGGTGCGAGACGTGCGTCGAGATCGCGTACTGGTTGTTGATGACGACCAGCACGAACGGGACCTCCATGACCCCGGCCAGGTTGCACGCCTCGTGGAAGTCGCCCTCGGAGGTGGCGCCGTCGCCGCAGTAGGCGAGCGTGACGTTGCCCTGGTCGCGGATCGAGGAAGCCCAGGCGATCCCTACCGCATGAGGCAGCTGGGCAGCGATCGACTGTTGCCGCGGCAGCATCCGCACGTCGTCGGGAATGCGGGCGTCCTCGATCCGGCCGAGCAGGGAGGCGAGCAGCCGGTCGAGCGGCCAGCCGTGACGCAGCATGGCCGGTTGCTCGCGTGAGGCGGGCACCAGCCAGTCGGTCTCCGGGTCGATCGCCAGGTGCGATCCGATCACCGCGGCCTCTTGGCCGAGCACCGGCGCGTACAGACCGAGGCGGCCCTGCCGGTGCAGGTTGGTGCACCGCTCGTCCAGCGCGCGGGAGAGGAGCATGAGCCGCAGTGCCTCGCGGACCAGGTCCTCCGATGGGCAGGGCAGGTCCGGCCGCACCGGGCGTCCGTCCGGGGCGAGCAGCTGCAGGGGACTGCCGTCGCCGGCCGCCCACTCGGCGGCCCAGTCGATCCGCTGGTCGGTCATCGCCTGCTCGCCACCTTCAGCACGGCTGAGACGACCCGCTCCGGTGACGGGAGGAAGGCGTCCTCGAGCCGTCCCGGTGGGTAGGGCGCGTCCGGTGCCGTCACCCGCAGGATCGGGAATGAGATCGTGCCGGCCAGCTCCTCCTGCAGGCTCGCGACGATCTCGGCGCCGAGGCCGGCGGTCCGGACGCCCTCGTGGACGACCACGACCCGTCTCCGAGCGGCTGCCGCCTCGGTGAGGCCGGCGTGATCGAGCGGGCTCAGCTGTCTGAGATCGAGCACGGCCGCCCGTACGCCGTGTCGCTGCTCGAGCTCGTGGGCGGCGTCCAGGCAGGTATGGACCGTCGGGCCCCAGCTCACCAGCAGGGCGTCGTCGCCCTCGCGCCGCAGTCGTGCACCGAAGGTGGCATCGTCCGGGCCGTCCAAGCCGTCCAGGCCGGCCGGCAGCGGCCCGCGCACCGAGCGGTAGAGCCGCTGCGGCTCGAGGACCAGTACCGGGTCGGGATCCCGGATCGCCGCCCGGAGCATGGTGTAGGCGTCCTCGGGGAAGGCCGGCGTGAGCACCTTCAGGCCCGGCACGTTGGCGAGCTGCGCCTCGAGGGAGTCCGGATGGAACTCGGGCATCCGCAGCCCACCGCCGTACGGCGCCCGGATCGTCACGGGCAGGTGGAAGCGGCCCCGCGACCGGAAGCGGTACCTGGCCAGCTGCTGGGTGACCTGGTGGAAGGCCTGGTGCAAGAAGCCGAGGAACTGGATCTCCGCCACGGGCACCAGCCCCCCGATGGCCAGTCCCACCGAGGCACCCACGATGGCCCCCTCGGCGAGAGGGGTGTCGAAGACCCGGCCGGGGAAGCGGTCGTGCAGGCCCTCGGTGGCGCGGAAGACCCCGCCGAGCCGCCCGACGTCCTGGCCGAGGAGGACCACCCGCTCGCTCTCCTCCATCGCTGCGGCGAGCGCCGACCGGGTCGCCTGGAGCAGGGTCACGTCGGTCTCGGTAAGCACAGGTCCTCCTCAAAGTGATGACAGTTAACGCTACTCCCGCCGGCTGAGGCGGAAGACCCCACCAGGGATCTGACCGTCACGAGGGGTCGACGTGGCGTGAGGTGAGTCACTATGATGGCCAAAGTGTCAACACTTTAGCCAACGAAGCAGGAGTGACGATCATGTCCATCACGGTCGCGAAGTTCTTGGATGTTGCCGAAGGCACCCAGCCCGGACAGTTCACGGTCGGGGACCACGATGCGGTCCGGTCGCTCGATGACCTCGACCCGATCTACAAGCGGCTCCTGGACGAGCCGGTCACCGCGGTCGTGGCGGTGATCAGCCCGTCGGGGCGCGCCAACCTCACCCCGGTGTGGTTCGACTACGAGGGCGACACGGTCCTGCTCAACCTCGCCACCCACCGCAAGAAGGCGGACTGGCTCCATGGGAACCCGCAGGCGACCTTCCTGCTGATGAACCCCGCGAACGCCTACCACTGGGTCAGCATCAAGGCCACGGTCTCTCGCGAGATCTCCGAGGACGACCCTGCCGAAGGCAAGCGGGTCACCGACCAGCTCAACAGGATCTTCCACAAGTACACCGGCGGCGACGAGTACGCCCTTCGCGACCCGTCCTTCGACGAGCGCCGGGTGCTCTTCGAGCTGAAGGTCGACTCGGTTGCCACCTTCGGACAGCCCTGACCCCGCCGACCCGCCCCTTGAGCAGAGCCGAACGGTGAGCCGGTCGTGACCATGCCGTCGGTGGACGTCGTGGGTGGCTCCCTCGGCGGGCTGACCGCTGCGCTGCTGCTGCGAGACGCCGGCTGTGCCGTCACCGTCTACGAGCGCTCACCCGCCGCCCTCGAAGCCAGGGGTGCGGGCATCGCCGTGCTGGAGCAGACCCTGAGGTACCCGGTGGAGCGGTTGGGCATCGCGCCCGGCGAGATCAGCACCCAGACGGATCACGTGCGGTTCCTCGAATCGGACGGCTCGACGGTGTACGCCGAGCCGCGGTCCTACCGGTTCTCGGCGTGGAACACCATCTATCGCGCGCTTCACCATGCCTTCCCGGCCGAGCTCTACCGGCTGGGCTGGGAGATGACGTCGTTCAGCCCGGGCGAGCGGTGTGTGGAGGTGACCTTCGGCAACGGTGAGTCTCACCGGGCCGAGCTCCTCGTATGTGCCGACGGGATCGGCTCCGCCTCGCGTCAGTGGATGCTCCCCGAGGTGGCTCCGGAGTACGCCGGATACGTCGGCTGGCGCGGCACCGTGCCCGAAGCCGATCTCAGCGAGGCGACCTACGCGGCACTGCACGACGCGATCACCTACCAGGTGCTGCCGCGCAGCCACATCCTGGTGTACCCGATCCCGGGGCCGGATGGGGCGGTCGAGCCGGGACGTCGCCTGATGAACATGGTGTGGTATCGCAATGTGCCGGCCGAGGAGCTCTCCGAGCTCCTGACCGACCGGCACGGCGTACGCCGGGAGGTCTCCCTGCCGCCCGGGCACGTGCGCGGCGAGCAGATCGACGAGCTGAGGGACTTCGCCGCGCGTCACCTGGCTCCGCCGATCGCGGAGATGGTCACATCGGTCCCGGAGCCGTTCGTCCAGGCCGTGTTCGACATCGAGGTCCCGCGGATGGCGAGCGGCCGCGTGTGCCTGCTCGGGGACGCCGCCTTCGCCGCTCGTCCGCACGCCGCCGCCGGGACCGCCAAGGCGGCCGAGGACGGGTGGGTCCTGGCCGAGGAGCTCCTCCGCGCGGAGGGCGACATCGAGATCGCCTTGTCCCGGTGGGAGCGGCGTCAGCTGGCGCTCGGGAGGAGTCTCCTGGCTCGGACCCGCGCGATCGGTGACAGCTCCCAGTCGGGGGACGGCTTCCGGCCGGGTGATCCGAGACTTGTCTTCGGGCTCTATGGTCCGGGTCGGTAGCCGACGGACAGGGAGAGAGGTCGGGCATGGTGACGACGCTGGACGCACCCCTCAGGGTGAGGCCGGGCGACCGCAACTCCACTCAGGTGATCCGCGAGCATCTGCGCGAGGAGATACTCAAGGGCCGCCTGGTCCCGGGATCGGAGATCAGCCAGGCCCAGATCGCCGCTGAGTTCGGAGTCAGCCGCGGGCCGGTGCGCGAGGCGTTCCGGCTGCTCGAGCGCGACGGCCTGATCGACACACGCGTCAACCACCGTGCCCGGGTCACCGGCCTGGCGGTCGACGAGCTCGAGCATCTCTACACGCTCCGGGTGCTCAACGAGTCGCTCGCACTGACGGTCAGCGTGCCCTTGTTCACGGTGGAGGAGCTGGACGAGCTGGACGAGCTCGCCGAGATGCTCAAGTGTCCCGGTGCGGCCCCGTTCGTGTTCGACGAGTGGGATCAGGTTCACCAGAGATTCCACCTGCTGCTGCTCTCCCACAGCGGCTCCAGGATGCTCGACTCCGCTACGGAGTGGGCCGCGCACACCCAGCGCTACCGCCGGGCGTACGCCGAGGACGCGCGCGGCCTGCCCCAGGGCGCTGCCGAGCATGCCGAGCTGGCCCGGCTGTGCCGGGCCGGGGAGGTCCGCGACGCGTCCCGGCTGCTCGCACTCCACCTCTCTCGCGCCGCGTTGACGCTCATCGCCCAGATGGAGCCCACCCGCGAGCCGGTCCTCCTGCGCACTGCCATCCGCCAGGTCGTCGGTCAGGAGGACGGGAGGCTGCTCCCCGGGGACGGTCGTCGTGCTGGTGCCTGAGCAGGACTGTTCGAGAAGCGCGGTCGCCGAGCGCATGAGCGTGGCGGCCAGGTCGTGGCTCGACTCGCTGTCGGAGCAGCAGCGCTCGGCCGGGCGGTGGGCAGGCCCGGATGACGATGCCGGCGAGGAGGAGCGGATCCGGTGGTTCTACACGCCGACCGATCACGGCGGCCTGCCGCTCGGAGCTCAGCGGCCCGCCCAGCAACGGCGCGCCATGCGGCTGGTGTCGACCGGCCTGTCCACGGCCGGGTACGTGACGGTCGCGACCGTCATGGGCTGGGAGAACGTGCTGGATCTGGTGGAGGACTTCGCCCAGCGCTGGGGGCGGGAGCGGGCTCGCGAGTGGTTCGCCGCGGGTCTCGCGACGGCGGACGTCGCCGCGTTCGTCGTGGACGCGCCGGGACGCCTCGCCGGTGCGCTCG
>CAZTHV010000011.1:20232-25022 GCA_964613165.1 uncultured Marmoricola sp. | reverse complement strand
TCAGTCCTCGACGAGGGCGGCCGGGGTGATGGCGACGGCGTACGGCACAGCGAGGCGCACCGTCTCCGCACCCACGGCACCCGCCACCTCGACGTAACGACCCTCGGCGTCCAACTCCAGACACACCAAAGACGGCTCCACCGGATCGAGAATCCAATAGCAGGCGACCCCAGCCCGCTCGTAGCGCTCCCGCTTCAACAGCCGATCGATCCCCCGCGAGCTCGGCGAGAGGATCTCCACCGCCAACACCGGCGGCGCAGGCAGATCCCTCTCGGTCAGATCCTCCCGCCGAGCCACCAGCACATCGGGCTGAACCTCGGTGTCCTCGGCCAACCCCACCGCAAACGGAGCCATCACGACCTCTAGCGAGTCCGGCGCCACATCGTCCAGGGCCCGCCACAGCCGCCCGACGGCTCGTTGGTGGCGCAGTCCGGGTGCGGGGCTCATGATGAGCGTCCCGTCGATGAGCTCATAGCGATGACCGTCCTCCGGCAACGACACGAGGTCACTCCGGGTCAACGGCCTGCTCGGCAGATCCGCACGCGTGCTCGCAGCGGTCATGACAGCCATCCTAAGCGCCCCCTCTCCCATTCATTCCGACTCCGCCCGGCACGCTAGACCCCGCCGGACACACGCGGCCACCCCTTCCGCGCCCTCTGTGGACAACCGGCTCCGACCTCCGGGAGGGTCAACCAGCACGGCGAACCCACCCAACCCCGATTGGGGATGTACGTTTTGTCGTGGTCATACTAATATGACGATTCGTATTGGGCGTCGCGACTCGGGGCAGAGCCCAGAGGCGTGGCGCCGCGCATGTGCCGAAGCGGTTCCTCACAAGAGCGGATGACCTAGATATGAGCTCTGACGACAAGCCCGACACCCCGGCGGAAGATCAACTCGACGCCTACCGCGCGTACGCGCTCGAGTTCGGGCACATTCTCAAACGTGCCCGCGCCCGCACCGGCCTGAGTCAGGAACGGATCGCCCAGGCGGCTGGGCTGGCCCCCTACACGTACCAGAAATTCGAGCAGGGCGAGTCCGGCCGGGGCACCCCCTCCAACCCGCAGCTGACCACGCTGCTAGCCCTGTCGCGAGCGCTGGAGGTCCCCGTCGTCAAGCTGCTGCCCAAGAAGGCACCCGACGTGACCGTGGGTCGCTGAGACGTCTCGACCTCACCAGGCCAAGACGCGAACTGGCCAGCCATGGCACGATCGCGTCCGGCTGACGAGACGGCGCTCTGTTCCGGCGCTGGCCGGAACGTCGATACGAGACGCCGCCTCTCCTGCCTCACGTGGGTTGCCGGTCGTCGTCGCACCGGCGACCGGCAACCCACACTCCACTCACCGCTCGACGCCGCGACTGCTGACTGCTGTCAGGTCGAGACAGCGAGTGAGTGGCCGCCACCATCAGGTGGCGTGCGTTCGCCGGTGAACGGGACACGACCGTGCACCCCGACGCGCCCGCACTCGCACGGAGCAGCGGGAGCGCAGCGGCCCCTGCCCGGAATCGTCCGGGCAGGGGCCGCTGGGGAAAGGATCAGGCCGCTGCTACTTCTTCTTGACCTTGATCTTGACCGTCTTGCTGACGGCCGGGTTGTGGGCGGTGTCACCCACGTAGGCGACGGACAGCTTCCACTTGCCCTTGGCCTTCTTGATCTTCTTGATCTTCACGGTCGCGGTGCCGTTCTTGAGCACACCGTGGGCCGTGAAGGTCTTCTTCTTCGCCTTCTTCTTGCCCTTCTTCACCTTGCCGGTCGCGGTCACGGTCACCGTGCCAGTAGCAGTCGCCCCGCCACTCACGGTGATGGCGACCTTGCCCGCCTTCTTCATCGTCGGCTTCTTGGTCACCTTCAACGTCACCGCCGGTGTCACCTTCGTCACCGTCGGGGGCGTCACGAGGGGCGCCGCGGCAACCGGACCAACGGTGACGGCCGAGGAGACCTCCGCGTCGTCAGCGGCCCGCTTCGCGGTGCTGCTGAAGCTGATCCACTTGTCCTTGTGGGCACTGGTCAGGCTCAGGGTGACCGGGCTACTGCCACCCGCGGCGGGGATCGTCTCCACAGGAGCGCCGTCCTCGGTCTCACGGACCAGCCACTCGTTGACGATCTCGTCCTCGCCGCCGGTGAACGTCGCCGGCGTACCGGTCAACGTGCTGCTCACCTTGGCATCCCCGGCGATCTTCGCCGCCTGGTCCACCGCCAGATCCGGCAGAGCCACCGGTCCCACGGGATCCGAGTCCGAGTCCAAGGTCTGCTCACCAAGGGTCGCGGTGGTGCGGAAGATGATCGTGCTCCCCACCAGACCACTGGTCAGCGTCAAGGGAGTGTCATCGTCCTTGCCCTCGATCGCGGTCCAGGTCTCGCCGTCGTCGTCGCTGGAGAGCCACTGACTGCTCAGCGTCGCCTCCTCCGGGCTGAACGTCGCCGGCGTGCCGGTCAACGTGTCCCCCACCTTCGGATTGTCCCGATCACCAGAGGACACGACCGTCGGAGCATCCCCGGCCTCCAGCTCCGGCTCCGCGTCGGCCAGGATCACCTGAAAGTTGTTGATACCCCCGGTGAGCGAGACGATCTCCTTGCCGGTCAGGTCGAGACCGTTGGCTTGAGCCCGGAATTGCGGGGTAATCACAAACTGTGTGCCGGCGACGTAGAGCTTATTCTCATCGGTACGCACCATATACACCGGATTACTGGAGTACGCGTCCGTCTGGATCACCGCTGCTTCGACGGGCTTTCCCTCCGTGGAGGCGAGCGGGAGCAAGCTCTGGTCTGCTCGGCTCCCGCTGTGATTCATGGCGTACACCTTGCCGTCCTCGGTGACCCCGACCGCGACGTTATAACCCGCCTGCACATCGATCAACTGGTCCGTCGGCCCGTCCGGACGCCCCGCCATCTCAGGGAACGCCGGCACGATCACCGACCCCTGAGGGTCACTGCCACTAGGCTTCCAGATCAGCACGCCGCCGTTCGCCAACCGCAGCACCAAGCCACTATTATTGACGTTGGCGTCGCCGAAGGCATCGATCTGCTCGACCGTCTCCGGCAGGTCAAGGACTCGGTAGGGGTAGGCGCTACCGTCCGTGGCGACTACTCCCACCCTGCCGTCGTCCAGCAGCATGCCGACCAGGTTGTTGCCGACCGCGATCTGCTCGGCGTCGGCTGGCTCCCCGGTATCGCCGAGCGCCGCCGCACTGGTGAGACTGTCCACGGCACCTACCACAGATCCGGCAGCGCTGCCCCACAGGTGCGGGAGGCCGTCCTCGGTCACCACCGCGACAGCACCTAGGTCGCCGGTGGTGCGCCCGGATGAGCTGAGCGAGAGGATCTCCTTGTTCTTCACGCCGTCGGGAATATCGAACTCCGCGTTGCCGTTTGTCTTGATCCGCTCCAGGTAGCCCGTGTCGGAGTTGACCGCGAAGATGTTGTTGTCGAGCCGCTGGGTGACAGCGGTGTAGGACTCCGTCCCAACGGTCGACCGCGACGACTGCCCTATCTGCACGACGCTTCCGGCCTGCTCCACCGGCTCCATCGCCACCGCCGACGGCGATGTCACGACCAGGGCCCCGGCCAGCAGGCCGACCACCGTCAAAGCCGTTAATATCCGCACTCGCATGGTCAATCACTCCTCAATCAGGTAGCAGAATTCCCCCGAATTCATATAACAGCCTGTCACAAGAACTGTCCCGACAGTTACATAGGCCTCCTGGAATCACAACCCCTCGAGTCTTGAAATCTCTGAGATTTCCCCAAATTTCAGTTCGTGTCGGGGTGGTAGATCGAGACCTTGGTGGGCCAGTGGACCTGATATCCTGTGGCCGGCAGCTCGGCGATCTTGTTCACCCGCTTCGGCAACCAGCCGGGGCAGAGTTGGTCGTTGTTGCTCACCGTCTTGGCGTCGACCGTGCCCTCGATGGTGGTCTCGCCTTGGTACGGCGGGGTCAACAACGGACCGGTGACGGTGGCGTGCACCTCGCCGGTGAACGGGACATGACATTGCAGTCCGAACGCGCCGGCGGAGCCGTTGATCTTGAGGCTGAGCTCCATCTTCAGCCCGTCATCGGAGTCGGCGCAAGAGACGTCGCTGGACATCGGCTCGGCGACGACCTCGGTAGGAACGTTCTCGATCGGCGGCATGCCGTCGATGACGAGGTCGGCCTTGAGGCCGTTGGTGACCACTCCCTCCTTGGGGATGATCAGACGGCTCTGGATGCCCGTGCAGCCGCTGCCGGACTGGGCGTTGATCACCTCGACGATGCCACAGACCGAGACGTCGATCTGGGTGACCTTGAGCGGTCCGTCCCCCCCGACCGTCCCTCCGGTGACGCGGGCGACGAAGCCGTACTGGGTCGGCGGTGGGTTCGGGGTCGGCACGCATGCCGGCGGCAGCGGCACGGCGGCGGGCACGAGGACCGCCGCCGTCATCACTCGCGGAGCAGCGGAGCCCGGCAGCATGGTCAGCACCACGGCGGCCACCGCCAGCAGCGGTGCCCACCGCCAGGTGCGTCGCGTCCACGCGGCACATCGGTCGGGTCTTGTCATGCTCTGGTTCCTTATCCGAGTCACTACCTGTGTCACTGCTAGCGCCGTCTGCCCGTGATCCGGGGGGTTCGGCCGGGACGAGCCGAGCCCCCCCGGGTCACGTGTATTTCAGCTACCTCACTCAGAGCAACGAGATGCCGTCGAACTGCGCCCAGGTGTCGCCATGCGGCCACAAGCCGCCGAAGACCTCCACGCCGGTGTTGCTGCCGCTGTTGAAGCCGTTGTCGATCATGTGGCGGACGGCGACCGGCAG
>CAZTHV010000011.1:3940-20222 GCA_964613165.1 uncultured Marmoricola sp. | reverse complement strand
TCACGGTCACCTTGGTGTAGCCGAAGAAATGGCCGAACTTCTGCTCAGCGATCACGGTGCCGTCGAGCTTGCGCACGCCGAAGTAGCCATCGGCGTTGCTCGCCGAACTACGAATCCACCCGGTCAGGGTGTAGTTGGTGTTCGGCTTCAGCAGGGTCGTCTGGTGGATGTCATTCCACTGGTTGTTGTCATTGCGCACCCAGCCGTTGTCGTCCCCGGTGTAGGCGTTGCCCAGGCCATGGTCGACGCCACACTGGCGGATGCACTCCCACGGACCCATCCCCGGATCGGTGAAGTCACCGTCGGAGACCTTTTCGGAGGGGAAGCCCGGGAACGGCGGGTAGACCGGCGACAGGCCCATTGCGGTCCGCACCTGGTTGGCGTCGGCGGACCAGATAGTGGTGTCCATCGTAGCCGAGTTGTGACCCGGTCCGGCGCTGGCCTGGCCGCTGGCCAGGTCGATGACCCCGTTGAGCGCTCCAGTCAGACCACACCCGCTAGCCTTCGGCAGGCCCCAGGAATTGTCGACCACGGTCTGTCCGCTAAGTCTGATCACCCCGGTGCCCTGGTAGTTGTAGTCGAACGTGCCTGGCTCACCGGAGATCGGCTGGTTGGGCGGCGGCGGGTCGGTGGTGCCGGCGGTCAGGTTCAACTTGATCGGCGAGGAGTCCGACCCGATGTGACACTTGGTGCCCAGCATGGTAAGCACGTTGGTGAACGGGTTGGACACCTTCGCCTTGATGTTGAGGTTCATCACCGGCTCGTTGGTCATCAGCTTGTTCAGGTTGAGCTGCGGCAGTCCGACGATCTCCGGGGTGATGTAAGCCTCCAGCGGCCAGAACTCGAAGCCGGGGATGCCGAGGATGCCGCCGGGCAATTCGATGGGCGGAGCCTGCAGAGCGCTGACCCCGTTGGCCGGCGCGACCGAGATCGTGGTCTGGTTGACCGTGTCGGAGATGCCGCCGAACTGCAGGATCATCGGGTCGGTGGAGGTCATCTCGTCGAACGAGCCGGCCTTCAGCGAGACACTGCTGGTCTCCATGACGTAGCACGCCGTGACAGCCTTGTTCTGCACCGGGCAGTTGGCAAACTTCTGCAACGCCGGGGGCAAGTCGTCAGCCTGAGCGGGGCTGGCTCCGAGGCCGACACCCAGCATGCCGATCGCCGCGGCCGCGGCGGCGAGGCCCACGGCGGGGCGCCGCAGGTGAGGTTTACGGAACATGTCAGAATCTCCTTCGTTGAGGTGTGGTGCATTGACTCACCGCAGGGACCAACCCGCGGAGCTGTGTGAGGCACTGTTGGCCGGGCCGGAGCATGGGTCGTTGACACCCTCGACCCGGCCGGTTGTCGGCCACCGTCGCATCGGCGGCCGGCAACCGGCTTCTCTCCGGGAGGGTCCCGGGCCCAGGATTCGCGGGTCATGGTGACCACACCAGCGTTGGGATCTTGCCGCCCGGACCCTCCAGCGTGAGGCTCAGCGCATCCAGCGTGGGCTGCACGCCCACGGCCGAGCAGTTCGCCTGGCTGGCGGGAGTGCCCGACAGCGGCGGGAAGCCTGGCGGCCAGGCGCCGTTGTCGAGGAGGAACGCCGGAGTATTTGTGTTCGACACAATCCCAATCGACGGGTCGTAGGACCCGTTCACGGACAGGTCGAAATGGGCCGGGCCCTGGATCGTGCAGGGCGGGAGACCACCGTCACCACCCAGTGTCGTCGCACTCAAGACCACCGTGCCGTTGCCGTATCCGCTGGGGTCACCAGTCGGGACCGTGATACGACCGGTCAGCACCGGGGTCATGTGAGCCTGCCCAGTGGCCGAACCGTTGTAGGTGGGCAGATCGATGTCCAGCGTCCACTTCGAACCGGCCACGAACGAGACATTCACCGGCGAGCCATCCCAGCTCAAGGTGCAGCCGGTCAGCGTCGCGGGTGGCGTGTCCAACTGGACCTGGATCGTGCCGTTGGTAGGACCACTCGGCACCGGGCTCGGCACCGTGTACCTGAAGCCGGTGGTGGATACATTCACGCAGTCGACGGTGATCGGATTGCCCATGTAGATCCCGGTGATGCTCAGATCCAGGTTGGTACTGGAGATCACGTCCCCGGGTTGCGCGAACGTGCCGTCGGTGTATCCCAGCACCCACTCGGCGGTCAACGCGTCCGCGGGCGCGAAGAACGCGCCAGTCCCCAGGGCAAGAGCAGCCGCGACCAAGGACGCTGCCCAGGCCCGCCGTCGTGCTCTCGGCTGCCGCCTTCCGTAGACGTCGCGCCTCATCACGAGAATCCGTATCCGGCCGGCAGGCCCTGGGGCAGGGCGATATCGGCGATCGTGACGTCCACACTGGTCTGCACCGACCCCGAGGGCATCTCAAACGACGGGAAAATTGGGCCATTCTGCATGAGGGCAGACCATTCTATGTTGCAGGCGACAAAAAGAATGCATTTCCCTTGTTCATCACGCGGCCCGCGCGGCATGGCAGGCTGTGTGGATCCGTTCTCGTCACTGCGGGGGGAGAAAATGTTTCGGAATTGACCCGCAAAGCCACTACCATTGGGGTTATTCGCACACGGGCCGGACGACTGGGCCACGTTCGCGGCGACGGGCATCGTCATGGTGGCATTGGCCACAGCCGCGGTCTGTCCGGCGATCGCCCCGCCAAGAGCGCGCGGCGGCATATAGTAGTGATCCGGCGGCGTGGCCTTCATATCGAAAGGATTCTCGTAGTACTGGTCGAAGTAGTCCTCCGACCGCCAAAAACTGTGATCGGATGGCAATATTCCCTCAAGCTTCGGGAACGAGGTCGGCAACAACCCCTTCGCGGTGCCCAGGCTCAGATCCAACTCGAAGGTGCAATCATTGGAATCGCCCTGCTTGACGTGCACCTCAACTGGCATCGAGGCCGAGAACTCCAACGCGCCCTTCGATGTCAACCCACTGATCGAGACCTCCGGTCGGCCGGCCGGGACAACCTCTGACCACGCGCGATTAGACGCGCCCGCGGGGAAATCTGGACTTGCGCCGACGCCATCGAAGGCAACTGACTCAACGAACGTCAGGGAGGACGGTAGTCCTGCCCAGACCGCGCCCGAGGGCGAGCAGAGCGTGGTTCCTTCCTCGGGAATCGAGACCCGCAGCGAAGGCAACTCCACCCAGCCGCGCACCCACCCGGTGATACCGTACGCGTCGCCACCGAAGGGGAACTGATCCGCGGCCAAGGCCACCGACGAGTACCCGGCAATCGCCCGGCCGTCGGTCAGCGCCATCGTGAACGGCACCCGGTAGCCGTGACCGCTGCCGGCATTGCTCGCCGGCAACGGATCCGGCTTCTCACAGGCCACGCCACCACTGCGCAGATAGTCGGCATCACCAGGACCACTGAACAGCTCCGACCACTGCCCGCCGGGAGGAAAGGACGGCAGCTGGAACGGCGCGTGAGGGTCGGCATCCACCGCAGCCGCGGGCGCTGACAAGGCGCCCAGCAGAAGTGCCAAGGCAGCGGTCGCCAGCGTAGTGGCGCGGAACCAACCGCGACGCATCGCTCGGTTGACTATCGACTCGATTATCATGAAGGCGGTGCCCTCCTCACCAGGTTGCCTGGGACGCTGAGCGCGCAGCGGATGCGCACGAGATGAGATGTGGTCAGTTGTGTCAGGATTCGTGGTCGAGCGCGGCTCCACTCAGCTAGATGGCCGCGCTCCGAGCCCACGGACCGGTTGCCGGCCCACCGTCTGAGCGGTGGGCCGGCAACCGGCTCTCCTCGATCCGCACTGAGCCGGACTCAAGAGCCCTGGATCAGTTCTGCCAGACCGCCGTGGGGATGTAGCCGTTGTCCTCCTCGGCCAGCTCCACGCTCGCCGACTGCAGGTGGGCGTCCACGGCCACAGCCGGGCAGTTCGCCTGGCTGGTGGGAGTACCCGTCAGCGGCGGGTACCCAGTAGGCAGCACCGTGGTGTCGAGCAAGAAGTCCTTCGGCAAACCAGTCTTCGACGCGATCCCGGAGGACGGGTCGTATTCCCCATCAACCGTCATGTCGAACCAGGCCGGCCCCTGAATAATGCACGGCTGGGTCTCCGTGGGGGTCGCGCCGTTGTACAGCGTCGTCGCGGTCGCGACCACCGAGCCGTTGCCGTATCCGCTGGGGTCACCAGTCGGGACCGTGATACGACCGGTCAGCACCGGGGTCATGTGAGCCTGCCCAGTGGCCGAACCGTTGTAGGTGGGCAGATCGATATCCAGCGTCCACTTCGAATCCGCGCCCTGATCGAACTCGACATCGACCGGTCCGTTGTCAACGTCGTTGATGCAGCCGGTCAGCGTTCCGGGCGGCGTGTCCAACTGGATCTGGATCGTGCCGTTGGTAGGACCACTCGGCACCGGGTTCGGCACCGTGTACTTGAAGTCGGTAGTGGCCACGTTGACGCAGTTGACCGTCGCCGGGCTGCCCTTGTAGCTGCCGGTGAACGACAGGTTCAGGTTACTGCTGACGATCACATCACCGGGAGCCGCGAAGTGCGGGGTGCCCGTGGTGCTGTCGGTGTAGCCCAGCACCCACTCGCCGCTCGGTGTTGCGTCCGCGGGCGCGAACAGCACGCCCGCAAGCAGTAAGGCGGACGCGGCCCCACCGAGGGCCAAGGCCGTCCTCTTCGCCTTCACATTCATTCTCTTCCTCATGGGAAGCTCCTTTACTTTTCGGACCGAGCCGGTCGAGGCCGACCGGCTCATCGCGCATCCTCGCGATAGTTCTTTGTAACCGAGTGTTACCTCTATCACAAGGGGTTCTCGCCACAATTTTTAGTTTCTGCTGAGGCAATCAATGAATTCGACACACCGGAAGTCGGTCGCAGCATCAAGGTCAATTGATCTGCAATACCGTCGATCTATTTGTTCAAGGACCGAGAACCTTTCGGGCTGGCTGGCCCGGCCTTAGATTGTCAGCGCACCACTTCCCCCGACTCTCGTGCCAGTCCGCGTCGGCTTGCGCCTCGCGGGATCGGCGAGCGGTTGACTGAGTTGGCCGACCATGCCTCCGCCGGAGGCAGCGCTCGGCTCGGGCAAGGGGTGGGAGTAGTCCTCACCCGAAGCCGGCGCAGGCGCATCCGGGACCGCGGTTCCAACATGGTCGGCCAACGTCGAGGGGTGTCCGTCTCGGACACTGAGGGCCCGGCACCCGCGCGATGACGGACGGCCAGAGCCAGAAAGGCGAAGTGAGCAGACGCCGGCAGTCGAACTGTGCGGGGCCGGCGCTTCCGGATGAGTGGCGTCATCGGCCGTCCCCCTCGCTGCGTTCCGGTTGGGACTTCGACCTGCCGGGCTTGGCGGGAACGCTGGGGACCCGGACGTAGACCAGGCCGATGGCGGGCTGGAAGGTGAGGCGGACCTCGACCGCGGCAGTGGAGAGGACCCAGCGGGGGCTGCGGTGGCTGATCCGGATGGACTGATCGGGCGCGGAGGTCGCCTCGCCGGTGACCGTGTCGAGCGTGAGCGCGATCCGGCATCCGCCGATGTCGCTCGGGCCTGAGATCAGCTCATCGGCGATCAGCGGGTGGCCGATGACGATCGAGTCGCGGGGCAGGAGGAGGGAGCCGGTCAGCCGGCGCTCGCCCGGCGATTCGGCCGCGGGTACGTCGATGCTGAGCAGCTCCATGCCCGGACCGGGCGATTCCTCGGGCCAGTCGAGGTACCACTGCTTGCTGCGCGGCCTCTCCGAGACCAGCGGAACCTCGAGGGGCAGGTCGATCGCCCCACCTGCGGCCGCGACCGGCACCGGGTCGGGCACCTCGATCAGCAGGCTGCCCAAGGGCAGCCGGTACTCCAGCGCGATCGAAGGCGCGCCGATCGCCGAGAAGGTCAACGAGAACGTCGCGCCGACCTCGATCTGGTGACCTGGCTGCGCCGCGACGCCCGCCACCGCGAGCGGGGCGACCAGGAGCTCCGGAGCCATGGCACTCACTGGGGCACCTCCTCGTGCGGGGTGGACCGGCTGACCTCGCTGAGCTCGGTCTCAACGAGGCCAGCCGGGATCGTGGGGTCGTGGAAAGAGCCTGTGGATAGCGATGTGCGGGCATCGGCGATCGCTGGCAATGTGCCGAGCACGCTGCCAGAATCGGGAAGGTGATCGAGATGAACGAGCCTCAGGTGTGGGCGCTGATCGGCGTCTTCGCTGCCAGCATGTTCGGCATGGTGGGCGTCTTGCCGATCTGGCTGGTGCGCGGCCTGCGTGCCGAGATCGGCGGCCTGCGTGGCGAGATGATCGCGGGGTTCCAACGAGTCGACGAGCAGTTCAAGCGGGTCGAGGCCACCACCACCGCGCGATTCGAGCGACTCGAAGCCACCACCACCGCGCGATTCGAGCGACTCGAAGCCACCACCACCGCCAAGTTCGACCAGCTCGAAGCCACCATGGACGCGAGGTTCGGACAGGCCGACACCAAGCTGGACCGCCTCGACCGCGACGTGAAGACACTCTTCGGCCGCGTCTTCCCCGAGACGGGTTGACCGGCTGGCCCGAAGCTCCGAAGGCGTCGCACTCATCGAGGCACCTCCTCGTGCGGGGTGGACCGGCTGACCTCGCTGAGCTCGGTCTCAACGAGGCCAGCCGGGACTGTGGGGTCGGCCCGGCGGGGGCCGACCAGTGGGGAGAGGGGACCGATCACGAGCCACCTCCGGCGGGGGCGTGGGCGGGACCACGCATCTGGGCGCCCGACGCGGTGGAGCACTTCATCGGCGAGCGCCCCGACTGGGTCGTCGCGCCGGGCACCGCCAGGGCGCCGCGGTAGGCACACAGCGGCTGGCCGTCGTTGAGGGTGAGGACACCGCTGAGCTGGTCGCCCGAGGCGACCTTGGCCAGCTTGTTGCTCACCGAGGGCAGCAGGCCGAAGAGCGCCCGGACGGCGGCGGCGTTGCGCTCCACCGCGCTGCCGGCGGCACCGGCGCCGGTCATCAGGTCGCGCCACGGATCGGACATCGTGCTGACCAGGTCCTCGATGTCGGACAGCGCTCCCCCGCCGTCACTGAGCAGGCCATCGATGTCGTCGTCGGAGTCGGCGAACTGCTTGCTGAGCTTGTCCAGCGCGGTGACATAGGCACGCAGGTCGTCACCGCTGGCGTTGCCGGCTCGCAGCACCGTGCGGCCGTCGAGGATCAGCTGACGGGTGCCCTCCTGGCCGGCGATCAGCGCCTCGGTCAGGTCCTGCCCGGTCTCCACCAGCCGCTTCAGCTCCGGCGCCACGTCGCCGAAGGCCTCGGCCAGCAGGGTCTCCACCGCGTGCAGGTCCTCGGGATCCAGCGAGTCCAGGAACTCCTGCCCATTGGCCAGCGCCTTCCCCACCGGCACCGGCACCGTCGTCCGGCTCATCGGGATGACGTCACCGGCCTGCAGCATCCGACCCTCGGGACCGGTCGGCACCAGGTCGACGTACTGCTCGCCGAGGGCGGAGAGCATCCGCACGTTGGCGTCGGAGTTCGCCGGGATCCTCTCCCCGGCGTTGATCCGCAGCACCAGCTCGACGCCCTCAGCGCTGAGGTCGACCCGCGCCACCCGGCCGACCGGCACGCCGTGGTAGGTGACGCTGCCGTCCTGGTAGATGCCGGCCGCCTCAGGCACCTGCACCCGGATCTCGAAGTCGTTCGAGCCGAACACGCTGTAGCCCAGGATCACGTGGCCGATGTAGTAGACGCCGAGCAGCGTGGCGACGACGACGCCGACCATCCGCGGCCACAGCCTGGGCGTGCTCATCGCGCGCTCCTCTCGGTACGGCGCTCGGAGGCGCTGCTCGCGTCCGCCTTGGTCAGCGGCCCGAGCCCGGTCATCAGGCTGCTCACCGGCGCTCGGGGAGCGACCGGTCTGGCCGAGCCGCTCACCCCGGAGGGCGCCGAGCTGACCGCCACCGGCAGCCGTACCGAGAGCTGCACGTAGCCACCGGAGGTCACCTTGGGCACCTGCGCCTGCAGGGCCCGCAGGTTGCGCAGCGCCGGGGTGATCTGGGCGTCGGCGTCGACGATCTGGTTGACCACCGGCAGCAGCTTCTTGATCGCCTTGACGGTCTGCTTGCCGCTGGCCGCGATCGCCTCGTTGCCGGCTGCACCGAACTCGTCCAGCCCGGCCAGCAGCTGGTCGAACTGCTCGTTCTGACCGGCCAGCACGCCGATCGCCTCGGAGAGCGAGGCGATGCCGCGCGGCAGCGTGTCGTCGTCGCTGTTGAGCTCCTTGGCCAGCGCGTCCAGCGCGGTGAGCGCGGCGTCGATGTCGCCGATGCCACCGGCGAGCTTGGTCGCCGCCACGTCCAGCTTGCTCATCAGATCGCGGATCTGCGGCTGGTTGCCGTCGAACATCTCGTTGAGCTCGTGCGAGATCGACTGCAGGTTGCCGATGCCGCCGCCGTTGATCACCATCGCGAACGCACCCAGGGTGTCCTCGACCGTCGGCGCCGCGGCCGTCTCGGCCAGGGCCAGGCGGCCACCCGGGGGCAGGTAGCCCTCGGTGGTCACCTTGGGCTTGCGCAGCTCGATGTACTGGTCGCCCAACGGGTTGTCGAAGCGAACCTCGGCGGTGGTGCCCCGCGGGACCCGGTAGGTGCCCTTGATCCGCAGCTCCACCTCGGCGAGGTAGTCACGCTCCGCCATGTCACCGACCACGCCGACGATCCGTGCGCCGTCGCGCACCTGGGCGTCGATGGGCAGGTTGAGCACGTCGGCGAAGGTCGCGTGCAGGGTGTAGGTGCCCCGGGTGTCCACCCCCGGCTTGGGCAGGCTCTGCAGGCTGAGCCCGCAGCCGGAGAGGAGCACCGCGAGGGCGACCAGGACGGCCGGTCCCGACAGACCCGTCCAGCGCGAGGAGCATCGATCGGTGCGCATCAGTGACCCCCCAGGCCGAGCAGTGCATCGCGGTCCAGAGCCGAGGCGTCCGGCGCACCGGAGCCAGGCCGCAGGCTCTGCAGCAGCTCGTTGGTGCCGCAGGCCAGGCTCATCACCTTGCTGTCGTCGTTCTGCGGGGACAGCGAGAGCAGCAGCAGGCGCAGCAGGCCGTCGCCGCAGATCTGGGTGTGCTGCTTCGCGTTGGCGACCTGGTTGAAGCGGGTGTGGATGCCACCACCCGCCGCCGAACGGCCGGCGTTGTCCACCGCCAGCGGCAGCAGCCGCATCGACCGCGCCAGCGCCCGCTGCTGGTCGCCCACGGTCGCCGCGACCTTGGACATGCTGGTCAAGGTCCCCTTGAGCTGGCTCTTGTTCTTCTTCACGAAGGTGTTCAGCTCGCCGAGGACCCGGGCCAGGTTCTCGATCGACGCGGCGATCGCCTCGTCGTCGTCGGCCAGCGTCGTGCTCACCTCGGCCAGGTCGCCGGCCAGCGCCTGGTACTGCTCGCTCACTCCCGCGGCCGCATGCGTCAGCCCGCCGAGGTCGTTGAGCATGCCGGTCAGATCACCGGTGTCGGCCGAGACCGCCGCGAAGACCTCGCCCAGGTTGCGCACCGAGGAGTTCAGCGAGCCGCCGCTGCCGCCGAGCGTGGTGGCGATCGAGCGCAGCAGCCGCGAGAGCGAGCCGTCCTGGTTGGCGCCGCTCGGCCCCAGGTCGGTGGCCAGCCGGTCGATGCTCGCCACGATCTGGTCGACCGACTGCGGGATCACCGTCTGCTCCATCGGCAGCGTGGTGCCCGGCGGCAGCGCGGATCCACCGGTGTAGCCGGGGTCGAGCTCGATGAAGCGGTCGTTGACCACGTTGGGCGCCATCAGATAGGCCTTCACACCCTCGGGGAGCTTGGTCTCCGACTCGATCCGCATGACGACCTTCACGCCCTCGACCTGGGGGGTGATGCTCTCCACCCGACCGACCCGGACGCCGAGCACCTTGACCGAGTTGCCGGGGTAGATGCCCGGGGCGTTGACGAACATCGCGCCCACCCGGTAGGTGTCCGGTCCCGAGGTCGCGACGACCGCACCCCAGGCGGCGAGTGCCAGCACCAGAAGGCCGATCACGGTCAGGACCAGGGGCCTCGCCAGGAAGTCCAGCACGCCGGCACCACCGTCGCCCCCGCGAGCGGCCCGCCGGCCACCGGAGGCGGAGGCAGCCGTTGCGTCGCCGGCGTCGAGCATCGCGTCCAGGCCCCCCTGCTCGTCCTGGGATGCCGGCTGGTTCTCCGGCATCTCGTCTGACCACCGTGTGCTCATGGACGACACCCCACTACCGGATTGCCCGGAGCCGGGTAGGCGCCGGGTGTGCATTGCTGGACCAGCGCGTCGGCCAACAGCCCGTTGGGCACCACGACGTCGAGGAACGGCCCATTGCCCGTCGCCGCCGCGACATGCCCGCTGAGCCTGGCCAGCAGCGGCAGCGACTCGGCGATGCTGTCGTTCTCCTTGGCCAGGACCTCGGAGATCTTCTGCAGGTCGCGCAGCATCGGGTTGAGCTCGTCGCGGTTGACCTCGAGGATCTGACTCACCTCACGGGAGAGGTCCGCCGTGCCCCGCAGCAGCGCGCTGATGTCGGTCTGCCGCTCCTTGAGCACCGCCATCAGCGCCTGGCTCTGACCGACGAGGTTGACCAGCTGGTCCTTGCGATCGGCCAGGACACCGGCGATGTCGCTGCCCTCGGTGACCAGGGACCTGATCCCGTCGGCGTTCTTCGCCAGCGCGCCGGAGAACTCGCTCAGCCCGGTCAGCGCCCGCTGGACGGCCTCGGCCGAGGTCGCCGAGAGGTTGGTCGAGGTGACGTCGAGCGCCTCCTTCAGCTGCTCGAGGTCCAGGTCGCCGACCTGCTCGCTGATCTTGCCCAGGTCGCCGAGCAGCGACATCGACACCGCCGTACGACTCGTCGGGATCGGCTCATCCAGCCGGCCGGGACCCTCGGGCTCCACGCCGAGGTAGACCGTGCCGAGCGGGTTGAGCACCTTGACCGCGGCCTTGGTCTTCGTGCCCAGCCGGATGTCCCGGTCGACACCGAAGTCGACCCGGACGGTATTGCCGTGCACCGTGATGCGGTCGATCTCGCCGACCCCGACGCCGCGGATCTGCACCGAGTCGCCCGCGGTGAGACCCGAGGCGTTGGTGAGGAACGCCGAGTAGCTGCGCGGATGGTTCCAGAACGCCAGCGACTTCAGGTTGAGCGAGGCCACCAACACCACCAGCAGCACCACCAGTGCGATCGCGGCGATCGCCAGGGGGTTCCTGTCACTGAGCCGCCAGTTCATCGGCACACCTCGCTTCGGCTCGACGGGGAGCCGAGGACGCCACTGGGCAGCGCCACGTCGGTCGGCTTCTGAGGTGCGGCCAGGCCGGGCACCAGCGAGAGGTTGAGCTTGCCGCTTGACTGCAGGTCGAGGTTGCAGAGGTAGACCTTGACGTAGCTGCCGGTGTCCATCGTCCGGTCCACGGCCCGCAGCGCCGCGGGCGCGTCGTGGAGCATCTCGTTGATCGCCTTCTGGTTCTTCACCAGGGTGCGCGAGGCCTTCGCGACGCCCTTGATGTCACCGGTGATCGCCGAGGAGGCCTGCTTGGTCAGATCGGCGGCGTCGTTGGTGAACCGTGCCATCGCCGTGATCGCACGGGCCAGCAGCTCGCGCTGGTCGGCGACGTCCTCGACCATCGAGTCGAAGTTGCCGATCAGCTCCCCCAGCGACTTGCCCTCGGTGTTGACCTGGGTCAGCACCGCGGACAGGTTGGTGATCAGCGACCCGATCACCTGCTTGCGATCGGCCAGGCGCTCGGTGATCGTGCCGACCTGCTCCACCAGGTTGGACACGTGGCCCGACTGCCCCTGGAAGACGTTGATGATCGAGCCGGTGAGCTGGTTGACCTCTCCAGGCGTCAGCGCGTCGAAGAGTGGCTGGAAGCCGTTGAAGACCGCGGTCAGGTCGATGGCGGGCTTGGTGCGCTCCTGCGGAATCGTGTCACCGGCCCGCAGCGGGTGCCCCGCACTCACCTCCTCCGGCCTGGTCAGCGCCACATAGCGGGTGCCGATCAGGTTGGCGTAGCGCACCTCCACATGAGTGGTGTCGGAGATCTGCCGGTCCCTGCGGACGGTGAAGGTGACGCGTACGCCGGTCTCGCCGTCGAGCTTCACGTCCTTGACCGTGCCCACGTTGATCCCGGCGATCTTGACGTTGGCGCCCTCCCGCAGCCCCGAGGCGTCGGTGAGGATCGCGTAGTAGGTCTGCGTGGCACCGGTGTCCAGGTTGAGCACCGAGGAGATCACCACGGTCGAGAGCACCACCGAGAGCGCCGCGAACGCGACCAGGGAGGCGATCAGGCGTCCCGGGCGCGGCGGTCGCCAGCTCATCGCCCACCTCCGCAGTCGCCGCGCAGCGAGCCCCACTGTGGGCAGTCGGCAATGGTGTAGGTCGGTGGGTTCACCCGTCGCCCTTCGATCGCTCGCTCGATCCGGTCGGCGACGTTCTCGCCGCTGGCCAGCGCCAGCGCGAGGTACGCCGGGTCGGTGACCCGCAGGGTCTGCGCGGTCACGTTCATCGAGCCGTCGTGCATGGTCCTCGCCCACGCCCGGGCGAACTGGTCGATCCCGGTCAGGAGCTTGCTGACCAGCAACGGGCCCTGGGAGAGAGCGTCGAAGAGGACCGCGGCGCCGGCGACGGCGTCGGCGTAGGTCCCCATGGTCTCCCGGATCAGCGCGGCCACCTGAGTGGCGACCTTGCCTCCGTTGCCCAGCAGCGACGCGAAGTCCTCGCGGTGCTCCACCACGGTCTCGGCCGAGACGGTGACGTTGCGCAGCAGATCGAGGAACTCGGGCGTGGCCTGGGCGAGCACCGTCGCGAACGGGCCGAACTCCTGGAAGTCCTCCACCACCGCCGGCCAGAGATCGAGCATCTCGGTGAGGTAGGCGTCCGTGGAGACCAGCGTGTCGCCGAGGCTCTCGCCACGGCCGGCGAGCGCCTGCGCGAGACCGGAGAGACCGGCGTTGAGCTCGGCCGGGTGGACGCTGTGCAGCACGTCGTTGAGCGAGACGAAGGTCGACTGCAACGACGGCGCCCGGGCATCGCTGACGGCGGGAATCGTCGCGCCGGCCTCGATCGGCCGAGTCGAGGTGGACGCCTCTCCGTCGGCCCCGTCACCCTCCTCGGTCACCAGGTTGACGTACTGGTTGCCGAAGACCGACAGCGGCCCGACCACGACTCGCACCGAGTCGGGGATGTCGGCCACCCGCTCGCGGTCCAGGCGCAGCCGCACCTGGATCTCGCCACCGGCGGCGGAGCGCGGCTTGTCGATCACCCGGCCGACCTCGACGCCACGGAAGTGCACGGCGCTGTTGACCGCGACCACGGCACCCTGGCGAGGGACATGGGCGGTCACCTCGATGTCGCGGGTGAAGGCCTGGTTGAAGTCGGCCAGCACCAGCACGACGATGGCCAGCAGTGCGGCGATGAATCCGGCGCCCAGCCAGGCGGTCAGCCTGGGGTCCTCTCGCATGTTGTGGATGTCCATCAGCCCGACACCTTCACTCCGGTGTCCAGCCCGAAGAAGAGCAGCGTCATCAGCATGTCGGAGACCGCGATCGCGACGATGCTCGCCCGGATCGCCCGCCCCGCCGCTCGTCCGACGCCCTCGGGTCCACCGTCAGCCGTGATCCCGTAGTAGCAGTGGATGAAGGTGATCAGCGTGGCCATCACCACGACCTTGAGGATCGAGAAGTAGACGTCGGACTCGGAGAGGAACAGGTAGAAGTAGTGCAGGTAGGTGCCCGAGCCCTGGCCGGCGATGAAGATGACCGTGAGCTGTGAGGCCAGGTAGGCGCCGGAGAGCGCCAGGAGGTACATCGGCACCACGATGACGCTCGAGGCGATCAGCCGGGTGGTGACCAGGAACTTGGTCGACGAGACCGACATCGTCTCCAACGCGTCCACCTCGCCGCCGATCTTCATCGCGCCGAGCTGGGCGGTGAACCGGCAGCCCATCTGGGCGGCCAGGCCGAACGCCGTGATCAGCGGCGCCAGCTCGCGGGTGTTGCCGAACGCGGCCAGCAGGCCGGCCAGCGGCGCCAGACCGACCACGTTGAGGCCCTGCAGGCCCTCCAGGCCGATCTGCATGCCGATCACCGCGGCCAGGAGCGCGGAGACGAACACCGTGCTGGCCGCGACGGTGAGCAGGCCCTTGCCGAAGGCGACATCGGCGAGCAGCCGGCCCACCTCGCGGCGGTGGTGGGCCACCGTGCTGGGGATGGAGAGCACGACCTCCACGCAGAACAGCAGCATCCGGCCGAGCCAGCGCAGCTGCTCCACGACGGGGGTCAGCATCGAGGGTCGTGGCGCCCCGGCTTGCGCGCCGGGCATCGAGTGAGAGGCCATCGTCATAGCAGCACCGGACGGACGGTCACCAGGAAGATCTGGGTGATCACCAGGTTGACGACGAACAGGGACACGCCGGTCACCACGACCGACCGGTTGACCGCATCGCCCACGCCGGCCGGACCGCGCTCGCAGGTGAGGCCCTGGAAGCTGGCCACCACCGCCGCGATCAGGCCGAAGACGGCGGCCTTGATGCAGGACTCGATCAGGTCCTCCGAGCGCGCGAAGGCACTGAACGACCCGAGGAAGCCGCCGGCGCTGCCGTTGAGCACGTAGACGTGCGCCAAGTAGCCGGTGAGGATGCCGACGAAGGACACGATCCCGTTGAGCAGGACCCCCACCACCATCGCGGCCAGGATCCGCGGCGCGACCAGCCGCTCCACCGGGTCGACCGCCATCACCCGCAGCGCCGCGATCTCGTTGCGAGTGGAACGGGAGCCGAGGTCGGCGCAGATCGCCGATCCGCCGGCTCCGGCCAGCACGATGCCGCTGATGATCGGCGCCGCCTCGCGGATCGTGGCGGTGGAGATCACTCCGCCGACCAGGGAGGCCGCGCCCACCTGGGACGTCAGGCCACCGACCTCGAGGACCAGCACCAGGCCGAAGGGAATCGCGATCAGGACGGTCGGCAGCAGCGAGACCACCACCAGGAACCGGGCCTGGACCAGGAAGTCCCACCACGGGAACCGGCCCCGCACGATCGAGCTGACCAGGACGACGATCGAGTCGACGAACATCGACATCAAGTCGCCGAAGCGCTGCCACGGACGGGCGCTGCGCCGCAGGAACTCCCGGGTCGGGTCGATCCCGGCCTCCTGCTGGGCGGCCCTCTCCGCTGACTCCTGAGTGCTCATCGGCTCACACCAGGTCCACTCGGTCCAGCAGCCAGCGGCCGCCCTCGCGGACCAGGGTCATGCTGACCCGGCTCGCCTGCGCCTCAGGCTGGGCCAGCTGCTTGGAGCTGGCCTCCTGATCGACGAAGGCGATCACGGTGGCCCGCTTGCCGCTGGCCGACACGACAGCCGCGTCGACCACCGTGCCGGTCGCGGTGGCCTCGAGCTTCTCGAAGATGGGTCCCAGTGTCTTCATCGAGTCCGCGAAGGTGTCCTGGAAGCGCTGGGTCGACTCCCCCGCCAGCTTGGCCTGCTGCTCGGCCAGCTTGGCGTGGTCGTAGGTGGTCAGGTCCACGGCGTACGCCCGGGCCGCCGCCAGTGCCGAGGAGCGCAGCTCTCCCTGATGACGCAGCCGGTCGGCCTCGGCACTGCTGCTCCGCCAGGCCACCGCGAGTGCGGTGGCGAGGACCGCGAGCACGACCACCAGCACGGTCAGCCAGGTGACGCCGCGGCGGAGCAGCCCACGACGCGGACCACCGTCGCCGCCGGACCGGTCACCCGCGCCGGGCGGATCGTCCGGTGGTGCCGCCTGTCTCGACTCGACCGGCGTGTCGGCCGGATCGCTCTCCGGGTCTGTCGTCGCACCGGACGTGCTCGGGGTAGCCAACATCAAGGTCTTCCTCCCTTCGGCGGCTGCCGCCGCCGCATGAACCCTGGTCTCTTGGATGTGCTCGGTGTCGCTGTGTCGGGTCAGCCGAACGGGCCGGGCACGGCCACGCGCAGCAGGTCATCGGGGTCGACGCCCTCGGCATCGACCATCTCGTCCATGCCGATCGGTCCGTGGGCGCTGCCGGAGAAGAACTGCTTGAGCAGAGGCTCGTCGCTCTCCACCAGGTCGGGGGTCGGCCCGAATCCGACCAGGTTGGAGCGGAACAGCATGCCCACGTAGTCGGCCGTCCGCTTCACCGACTCGATGTTGTGGGTGATGATGAAGAAGGTGCAGCCCACCTCCGCCTGCACGTCCTTGACCATCTCGTCGAGATGGGCCACCCGCACCGGGTCGAGCCCGGAGTCCGGCTCGTCGAAGAAGACGATCTCCGGGTCCAGGGCGAGCGCCCGGGCCAGGCCGGCGCGCTTGCGCATGCCGCCGGAGATCTCGCCGG
>CAZTHV010000011.1:0-3930 GCA_964613165.1 uncultured Marmoricola sp. | reverse complement strand
CGTAGATGTCCATCGAGCCGAAGAGGGCGCCGTCCTGGAACAGCACGCCGAACTTGCGGCGGATGCGCATCACGTCGCGGTACGGGACGCCCACGATCGGCTCACCGTCGACGTAGACCTGCCCCGCCTCGGGCCGCATCAGCCCGATGATCGTGTTGAGCAGCACCGACTTGCCGGTGCCCGACGGCCCGAGGACCGCCGAGATCTTGCCGCGCGGGATGTCGAAGGTGATGTCCTCCAGCACGGTGTGGTGGCCGAATCGCTTGGTCACCCCCTGCACGGAGATGACCACGTCCGACTGTGGCCCCGACGAAGCTCCGCCCGGGTGGATGTCGATCGCCTCTGATGTGTTCACAGGTCGCACCCTGTTGCCTCGCAGATGCGGACGCCCCGGCGAGCGCCGGCCTCGACCTGCCGGATGTCACGATCTACCCTCCCCTGGTAGCCATGACATCCATTTACAGTTAAGTTGTCGGCACAACGAACCATGCGAAGTCGCTCCCTGTCAATCAGAGTTTCACCATTGGTTACGATCCATTGACTGTCACCAGATCGCCGTATCCCACAGGTCGTCACGAACTTCCCGTGGAATTCCTGCTTCCAGTGACAGCAGATGATGTGAGCACGCCCCTCCCACCATCCCGGTGTGAGGACCCTGCTCGGGCTCGGTCCACGCTGGGGGCTGAGCGCATCCCCACCACGAAGGCGGTTTGCTTGTTATGCTGCTGAGCCCGACAGGAGTCGTCGAGCTCGTTCCGCTCGGCCACCGAGGCCAGTCACCCCCGGAGGTCGTCGACGCGCACCTCGGTTCGAGTCGGGACTCGTCACGGCTTGGTGGGAGCGCGGGGAGGGGTGCGGAGTTGAGCCACGTCTTCTACGCGGACTACTTCGCCGAGATGCTGCCGAAGATCCACAAGTTCATCCGAGCCCGGTTCCCCTCGGCCCAGGCCGAGGACCTCGCCAACGAGACGATGCTGTCGCTGTGGCGCAAGCGGGTCCCGGTCCCGGTCGACGACATCGAGCTGCGGCAGCTGCGCCGGCTGACCTACAAGATCGCCCTCGGACACGTCGTCAACGCACAGCGAAAGGCGGCTCGGGAGCTGGAGGCGTTCGAGCATGCCGTCCTGAGGATCGTGCCGGGAGCCGACCCGACCTTCGAGGCGATCGTGCCGGCGGCACTGGCCCAGGCGATCTCTCGGCTGGCGTTCAACGACCGACAGGCGGTCAACCTGCTGATCGCCGGATTCCGCACCAGCGAGATCGCCGACATCCTCGGCATCACCCCCAAGGCCGCGTCGATGCGGCTCGCCCGGGCGCGAGAGCGGCTCGACCGCAGACTTCATCAGGAGGAGGAGGTGGACAATGTCAGCGCCCCGTAGCCCGGCGCTCAGCACGGCGGACTTCGCGCAGGTCGAGACCGACCTCGCCGAAGTCCTGCGCGACCAGTACCAGACCGTCATCACCGACCTCGATCTCCTCCCGGCAGAACGGCTGGCGCACGCCGCCCGGACACGGGCGAGCATCGCGCGCATCCTGTCCAGCCCCCAGCCCCTACCGGCGGCACCCGTCCCGGCCCGGCGCAGGAGTCCCTGGCTGCTCGCCGCGGCCGCGGTGGTGACCGCCGTGGTCGGCCTCACGACATGGTCCTTCGGACACGGCACGCCCCCGGCGTACGCCGCGACGCCGCCGATCCTGGACATCGCCGGGGTCAACGTCTCGCGCTACCCCCTGACCGGCACCGACCCGGACCAGGAGCTCGCCCGGCTCGCCGACCTGGCCCGGACCAGCCCGTCGGTCATCGCCGGCATCAGCTCCGGGGTCAGCATGGGCCCCGGACAGACCGGCGACGCCCAGCACGTCGAGGTCGCCTCGTGGTGGCTGGAGACCACCAGCCACTCCGAGCGCACCACCACGGTGATCCCCACCGAGACTCAGCGCTATGTCCTGCCCGACGGCTCCATCCGGATCATCACCCAGCGCGGCAAGCCGTTGACCGACGGCGCCGAGGCCACGCCGTCCACCGGCGGCGGGTCCTCGATCACCTCCTTCCCGGCCGGCTCCGGAGGGCCGCTGAGCCGTCCCGCACAGCTGCCACTGGATCCCGCCAAGCTGCGCGCCAAGCTGCTCGGCGACCCGCGCGAGTGCGCGGGCCGGGAGGGCTACTGCCTGAGCGACGCCCTGCAGGTCCTCGGCCTGGGCAACGTGCTCTCGCCGCGGCTCAACTCGGCGCTGCTGCGCACCATGATCGGCGCCGACGACGTCCGGTACGCCGGCCGCGCCGTCGACCGGGCCGGCCGGCCGAGCCAGGTCTTCGTGGTCAACGACCCCGACCGGACGCGCCAGCGGCTGGTGCTCTTCGACGCCGACACCGGCGCCTACAACGGCGACGAGACCGTGCTGGTCAAGGACAGCGAGGAGCTGGGCGTCAAGGCGCCCGCCGTGATCGGCTTCAACGCCGTGGTGACCCGCGAGTGGATTCCGGCGGGGGCGGTCCCGCCGGGCCAGTAGGTCAGGTCGGCAGGAAGCGGCTCAGCACCTCGCCGAAGACCTCGGGCTGCTCGGAGTGGACCCAGTGGCCGGAGTCCTTGACGGTCACCTTGCGGTTGCGCGGGAACCAGCGATCCATCGGGGCGGCGTACTCCTCACGCACGTAGTCCGAGCGCTCGCCGCGCACCCACAGCACCGGCCCGGCGTACGGCGGGAGGTCGGACAGCCGCTCCTCGGGCCATCCGCCGATGACCGGCAGGTCCCGGGCCAGCAGGTCGAGGTTGACCTGCCAGCGCCAGCCGTCGCCGACGCGGCGCAGGCTCTGCAGCAGGAAGCCGCGGACCGTGGGACTCGGGACCGCGTCTCGCAGTGCGGCCTCGGCGTCCTCGCGCCGCTCCAGCCGGTCGAGCTCCATGCCGCGCATGGCGGCGATGTAGCCGGCGAACTCGTCCATGGACTCGTGTCCCACCGGGGAGATGTCGACCACCGCGAGGCGCTCGACCAGCTCCGGGTGCCGCAGGGCGAGCACCATCGCGACCTTGCCGCCCATCGAGTGACCGACCAGAGCCACCGGATCGTCCGGCGACATCAGCGCGGCCACCCGGTCGGCGACCGCCAGGTAGTCGAAGGACTCCGACCAGGGCGAGCCGCCGTGGTCGGGCAGGTCGACCAGCAGCACCCGGTGGTCCGCGGCGAGGCGCTTGGCGATGCCGGTCCAGTTCCTGCCCTGGCCGAAGAGGCCGTGCAGGAAGACGACCTGGCCTCCCGTCTCGCCGTACCTGGTGACCCTCAGCTGCTCCGACACGGGGTCAACTGTAGTCGTGAAAGCCCCGTCCGGACTTGCGCCCCAGACGACCGTCGGCGACGACCTGGGTCAGCAAGGGGGCCGGGGCGAGGCCGGGCTCCTTGAACTCGGCGAAGAGCTCCTGCTGGATGGCCAGGGAGACGTCGTTGCCGACCACGTCGAGCAGCTGGAACGGGCCCATCGGGAAGGCGGCCCGCTCCTTGATCGCGGCGTCGATGTCGTCGATCGCCACCCCGGACTCGTGCAGCCGCACCGCGTCGTTGAGATAGGGGAACAGCAGGCAGTTGACGATGAAGCCGGCGCGGTCGCGGCACGACACCGCGACCTTGCCCACCTTGGCGCACAGCGCCAGCACGGTCTCGTCGACGGCTTGGGACGTGGCGGCAGTGGTCACGATCTCGACCAGCTTCATCACCGTGGCCGGGTTGAAGAAGTGCATCCCGATGACCGACTCCGGCCGCGAGGTCGCCTCGCCCAGCTGGGTGATCGGCAGCGAGGAGGTGGTCGTCGCCAGGATGGCGCCCTGCTTGCAGATGCGGTCGAGGTCGGCGAAGAGCTGGCGCTTGATGTCCAGGTCCTCGGCGATCGCCTCGACGACGATGTCGACATCGACGAGGTCCTCGCGCGAGGTCGACCCG
>CAZTHV010000010.1:22123-28054 GCA_964613165.1 uncultured Marmoricola sp. | reverse complement strand
CGACTTCAAGAACACCGTGATCATCATGACCACGAACCTCGGCACGCGGGACATCTCCAAGGGGATCAGCCTGGGCTTCGGCAACGCCTCGGACACCGTGGGCACCTACGAGAAGATGAAGTCCAAGGTCTCCGAGGAGCTCAAGCAGCACTTCCGGCCGGAGTTCCTCAACCGCGTCGACGAGATCATCGTGTTCCCGCCGCTGACGCAGGACCAGATCGTCGCGATGGTCGACAACATGATCGCGTCCGTGGAGCTGCGGCTGCGCGACCGTGACATGTCGATCGAGCTGACCCAGGCCGCCAAGGACCTGCTTGCCAAGCGTGGGTTCGACCCGGTGCTCGGCGCCCGTCCGCTGCGGCGCACGGTCCAGCGCGAGATCGAGGACATGCTCGCCGAGAAGATGCTCTACGGCGAGGTGAGCGCGGGCCAGATCATCCTGGTCGACGTGGAAGGAGTCGAGGGCGACGATCTCTCGAAGGCGAGCTTCACCTTCCACGGCACGCAGCGCGCAGAGCTTCCCGACGTCCCTCCGGTCGAGGTGACCGGCGAGGGCGAGGAAGCCACCGTCTGACCGACTGATCGATCGCCCGGGTCGCCCGCCACACGAATGGCGGGTGACCCGGGCGTCGTCATTCTCTACGACCTGCTCTCGTAGGGGAGCCGGGAATCGTCCACAGGCACCTTCGTCGCGAGGCCTTCCACAGATCTGAGCCGATGGGTCGCGCCGGCCCAACCCGGTTGGCAAGGTCGCCTCCGTCGGTCACACTGAGGAGGTGTCGTGGATGGACCCCAATACCTGGGCCGTCATCAGCGCGGTCGCGGCGATGATGGCGTTGAGCAACGCCCTGATGATGCGCACGTTCAAGGCCCAGGTCGAGGCGGTCAAGGCGCAGGTCGAGGCGCTGCGGGCCCAGACGGAGGCGCAGACCGAGACTCTGCGGGCCCAGATGAAGGCGCAGGTCGAGGCGCTGCGGGCCCAGACGGAGGCGCAGACCGAGACTCTGCGGGCCCAGACGGAGGCGCAGACCGAGACTCTGCGGGCGGAGACCAAGACGCAGTTCACGGCCGTGGACGCGCAGTTCGCGGCCGTGGACGCGCAGTTCGTGGCCGCGCGGGAGCACGTCGATGCCCGGTTCGACGCTGCGATGGCCCATAGCGATGCCCAGTTCGGGATTCTCGGGGCCAGGGTCAGCGGGCTGGAGAGGCAGGTCAGTGCGGTGCAGGACGACCTGTTGCTGGTCAAGGCGCATCTGCTCGGGGTGACGCGAGCCGGATGACCGCACCGGCGGAGATCGCTCAGCCGGGCAGGGCGTAGCGGTCGCCGGTGCGGACGACCAGTCCGTCGTCGAGCAGCGATGCGAGCGCACGGTCCCGCTGGACCGGGTCGTCCCAGACCGCGTCCAGCTGGTGCCGCCCCACGCTGTCGCCGCCATCGCGCAGCACGGCCATCAGCCGGCCACGGACCATCCGGTCGGTGCCGGCCCACGCCTGGCCACGGCGCGGCGGGCCGTCGTATGCCGGGCGGCCGGCCGCCACCCACGCGCACCGGTCCCGGACCGGGCACCGCTCGCAGGCGGGCGTGGCCGCCGTGCAGACCAGCGCGCCCAGCTCCATCACCGCCACGGCCCACAGCGCGGGCGCGTCGTCGGGGATCAGCGACTCGGCCAGCTCTCGCTCGGCCCTGGTCGGCGACGTGCCCGGGAACTCGGTCCCTCCGACCGCCCGGGCCAGGACCCGCCGGACGTTGGTGTCCAGCACGGCGTGCCGGCGGCCGAAGGCGAAGCTGGCGATCGCTGCCGCGGTGTAGTCGCCGACGCCGGGCAGCGTCCGGAGCGCCTCGTAGGTGTCGGGAACCTCGCCGCCGTGCTGCTCGACGATCGCCACGGCCGAGGCATGCAGCCGCAGCGCGCGGCGCGGGTAGCCGAGCCGGCCCCAGGCGCGGACCGCCTCGCCGCTGGGCGCCGCCGCCAGATCGGCCGGCGCCGGCCAGGCCGACAGCCATGCCTCCCAGACCGGCAGTACCCGGGTCACCGGGGTCTGCTGGAGCATGAACTCCGAGACCATCACACCCCAGGGGCTGGTCCCCGCTCGCCGCCAGGGCAGGTCGCGGGCGTTGCCGGCGTACCAGGCGAGCACCGGGGGGACCAGCTCGTCTCGCTCCGGCTCAGGCACCGGGCCACTGTAGAAGGCGCCGATCGGCGGTATGGCGGCGAGGCGGCGTGAACCGGGAACCGAAGTTTCCTACGGTGGCCGCATGGCAGCGGAGGGACGGTCGGTCGGGCGACCGCAGGGGCCCCTGCCGGCGCGGGTGTACTGGTTCCGGCGGGTCCTGGTGCTGGCCACCGTCCTGGCCCTGGTCTTCGCGGTGGCTCGACTGATCGCAGGAGGCGGCGACGACCCCGCGGCTGCCCCCGATCGCGCCGCTCCGGCCGCGGTCCGGACGCCCGCGAGCAGCCCGACCGCCGAGCCCACCCCGCAGCCGCAGATGTTCGGCCCCGTGCCGGTCACACCGCCCACGACGACGGGTGTCCCGTCGCCGACCGGCACGCCGGTGCTGCTGGCCGAGCCGACCGGGCCGTGCACGGTCGACGAGGTCACCGTGACGCCCTCCGTCCCCGAGCCCGTCGCCGGGTCCCCGGTGAAGGTCGCCCTGCGGCTGACCGGGATCCGGCCCGCGTGCACGTTCGTGGTGTCGGCGCGCTCGGTCGTGGTCAAGGTGACCTCCGGCAAGGACCGGATCTGGAGCACCCAGGACTGCCGCGGTGCCATCCCCCGCTCGACGGTCACCGTCCGCAGCAGTGAGCCGGTGGAGGTGCCGGTGACCTGGTCCGGCCGGCGCTCCGACGCCGACTGCAGCCGGGCCACGACCTGGGCGCTGCCCGGCTACTACCACGTGGCTGCCTCCGCCATCGGCTCCGAGCCCTCCGATGTCCAGGTCCGGCTGAGCGCTCCCGCCCGGCCCGTGGTCACCAAGACGGCCAAGCCCAAGCCCAAGAAGCAGAAGAAGCAGGCACAGCAGAACCGCTGAGGTATCTCAAGGCAGGGCCGTGGCTCCGGCTCAGACGAAGCGCTCCAGGATGCTGGACTCCGCCAGCCGGGAGAGGCCCTCGCGGACGCTGCGGGCGCGCAGCTCGCCGACGCCCTCGACGATCTGCAGCTCCTCCACGCCGGCGGAGAGCAGCTTCTGCAGGGTGTCGAACTGCTCGATCAGCCGGTCGATCACCGGACCCGGCAGCCGCGGGATGCGGGCGAGCAGCCGGAATCCGCGCGGTGCCACCGCGCTCTCCAGGCTCTCCGGCCCGCCCAGGCCCATCGCCCTGGCCACGGAGGAGATGTCGACCAGGTCGGTGGAGGAGAGCGACTCGAGGTCGGCGAGGACCGACTCGGTGGTGAGCTTGCGCCGGCGGGCCGGCAGGTAGTCGCGGACGACCAGCTCGCGCTCGGTGTCCACGCCGGTGACCAGCTCCTCCAGCTGCAGCGTGAGCAGCCGCCCGTCGGTGCCGAGCTCCAGCACGTAGGCCTCGATCTCCCGGGCGATCCGGGTGACCATCTCCAGCCGCTGCGCGACGACAGCGACGTCGCGGACGGTGACCAGGTCTTCGACCTCCAGTGCGGAGAGCGTGCTGGAGACCTCGTCGAGCCGGAGCTTGTAGCGCTCCAGGGTGGCCAGCGCCTGGTTGGCACGAGAGAGGATCTGGGCCGAGGCCTCGAGCACGTGCCGCGTCTCGCCGACGTACGCCGCGATGATCTGCATCGACTGGGACACCGAGATCACCGGGAAGCCGGTCTGCTTGGCAACCCGGTCGGCGGTGCGGTGCCGGGTGCCGGTCTCGTCGCTGTGGATCGTGTGGTCGGGCATCAGGTGGACATTGGCGCGCAGGATGCGGGAGAGGTCGCTGTCGACCACGATCGCGCCGTCCATCTTGGCCAGCTCGCGCAGGCCGGTGGCGGTGAAGGGCATCTCCAGCTCGAAGCCGCCGGTCGAGATCGACTCGACGACGCGGTCGTTGCCCAGCACGATCAGCGCGCCGGTGCGGCCGCGGAGGATCCGTTCCAGGCCGTCGCGCAGCGGAGTGCCCGGCGCGATGCTGGCGAGGGTCGCGCGCAGGCGCTCGGCGTCGTGCGAGTCGTCGGGGGCGGCCACGGTCACGAGTCTATCGACGCGATGGCCGGCTCCGCGGTTCCACCGGCCGAGAGCGCGGCGGTCAGAGGCCGGGCCAGGTCGGCTCGGAGGTCGCCGGTGCCTCGCTCTCCTCCAACAGGCCGAGCAGGTCCAGGGCCGTGGTCACCTCGCTGATGTCGAGGACCCGCAGGCCGTCGCGGATCCGGCTCTGCCCCGCGCGGGCCTCCAGCTCGGCGGGCACGACCGCGGACCGGAAGCCCATCCGCCCCGCTTCGGCCAGCCGGACGTCCACGTCGCGGATCCGGCGCAGCTCGCCGGACAGGCCGAGCTCGCCGACGGCGACCACCTGGCGGCCGAGTGGGCGCTGGCGCAGCGCGGAGACCAGGGCCAGCGCGATGGCCAGGTCGTTGCTCGGATCGGTCAGCCGGGCGCCGCCGACGCTGGAGACGAACACGTCGTACCCGCTCAGCCGGATCCGGGCGTGCTGCTGGAGGATCGCCAGGATCATGGCCACTCGCGAGGAGTCCACGCCCGAGGTGGTCCGCCGGGGATGGTCCGACGCGGCAGGGGTGACCAGCGCCTGCACCTCGCCGAGCATTGGACGACGGCCCTCCATGGTGACCGCCACGCAGGTGCCCGGCACGGCGCCCCGGCGGATGTCCAGGAACAGGCCCGAGGGGTCGGTGATCGCGGTCAGCCCGTCCGCGGACAGGTCGAAGCAGCCGACCTCGTCGACCGGGCCGAAGCGGTTCTTGACCGCGCGCACCATCCGCAGCCGCGAGGAGCGCTCGCCCTCGAAGTGCAGCACCACGTCGACCAGGTGCTCCAGCACCCGCGGCCCGGCGATGGAGCCGTCCTTGGTGACGTGACCGACCAGCACCACGGTGATGTTGTGCAGCTTGGCCATCCGGATCAGCGCGGCGGCGACCTCCTTGACCTGGGAGACGCCGCCGGGCACGCCGTCGACGTCACCGGCGCTGATCGTCTGGATCGAGTCGATCACCAGCAGGGTCGGGCGGACCTCCGCGACCTGGCCGAGCACTGCCCCGAGATCGGTCTCGGCGGCGAGGTAGAGCTCGTCCTGGATGCCGCCCGTCCGGTCCGCCCTCAGCCGGACCTGGGAGGCGGACTCCTCTCCGGTCAGGTAGAGCGTGCGGTGCCCTCGTGCGGCCGTCTCGGCGGCCACCTCCAGCAGCAGGGTCGACTTGCCGACGCCCGGCTCGCCGGCCAGCAGGATGGCCGCGCCCGGGACCAGGCCACCACCGAGCACCCGGTCCAGCTCGGGAACGCCGCTGCTGCGGGCGTGGGAGTCCTCGGCCGGCACCTCGGCGATCGGCCTGGCGGGCTGGGTCACCGGCCCGGCGCTCACCCGCGAGGTCGCCACGGCGCGCTCGGCCACCGACCCCCAGGACTGGCACTCGCCGCAGCGCCCGACCCACTTCGCGGTCTCCCAGCCGCACTCGGTGCAGTGGTACGCCGGGCGGGGCCGACCTCCGGCCGTCGTCTTGGAGCTGTTCTTCGCCATGGTTCGAACATACGTGCTACCTCCGACAGAACCGGTGTGGACACGGGCGCGGCCGCGCACGCAGTAGCATTGGATCGTTCCATCCTCGATGAGGAGCGCAGCAGGGGTGAGTCCGAGCCGACGGTTGACCGAGCCGCACCCCACCCTGTCCACGGTGGCCGACCGGGCGGGTGTCTCGCGGCAGACCGTCTCCAACGCGCTGAACAACCCCGAGCTGCTCCGTGCCGACACCCTGGCCCGGGTCCAGGCGGTGATCGACGAGCTCGGCTACACGCCCAAC
>CAZTHV010000010.1:15441-22113 GCA_964613165.1 uncultured Marmoricola sp. | reverse complement strand
CCGGCAGCTGCGCACCCGGACCTCCCACCTGATCGGCCTGCGCGTCGAGGCCGCCCAGGAGGACACCAGCAGCGCGCTGATGGACCGGTTCCTGCACACGCTGGTCGAGACGACCGCGCGGACCGGGCACCACGTGCTGCTCTTCTCCGGCGGCGCCGACGACCCGCTGGGCGGCTATGACGAGCTGCTGCGCTCGACCGCGGTGGACGCCTTCGTCATCACCGACACCTACGCCGGCACGCCGCAGGCCGATCTGCTGCGCCGCGTGGGTGCTCCCTTCGTCACCTTCGGCCGGCCCTGGGACGACCCCCAGGCGACCCATTCCTGGGTGGACGTGGACGGCGCCCACGGTGGCCGCCTGGCCACCGACCACCTGCTGGAGATGGGCCACCGCCGGGTCGCCTGGCTCGGCTGGGAGGAGAGCTCGCGGATCGGTGAGGACCGCCGCTCCGGGTGGCGGGCGGCACTGACCGACGCCGGCGTGGACACCGACGGGCTCGGCGTACGCGTCACGGACAACGTCGACGCCGCCCGGATGGCCGCCCACCGGGTCCTGGACGACCCGGGCGTGACCGCCTTCGCCTGTGTCAGCGACACCATCGGTCTCGGCGTGCTGCACGCCTGTCACGAGCGCGGCCTGGTCCCGGGCCGCGACATCGGTGTCGTCGGCTTCGACGACTCCCTGGGTGCGCATGTCGCCTGGCCGGGGCTGTCCTCGGTGCGCCAGCCGCTGGAGCAGGTTGCCGTGGAGATCGTCGAGATCCTGCACACGGTCCTGTCGCTCAAGGCCGTCGAGCGCCCCGCCCGGATGCTCGAGCCGACCCTCGTCGTCCGCCGCTCCAGCCTCCGCTGGGAGTTCTGAGCGGAGGCTCAGTACCTCCGCCACCAGAGGTTGACGGCGTAGTCGACGCCGGTGACGTCCGGGTTCTCGGCCAGCACCTCCTCGGCGACGGCGGTCGGCAGCTCGATGCGTACGACGGCCTCGAAGTCGGCGCGCGAGTCGAAGGCCCAGGCGATGTCGAGGCGCTCGCGAGACCAGCCCTGCTGCGCCCAGAACGCCTCGACGGCGGCCGGATCGACGAACGGGAAGCCGCGCCGGAACCAGCCGCCGAAGGTCGACCGCTCGGCGTCGTTGTCGATCACGAAGGCGATGCCGCCCGGGCGGACCACCCGGTCCAGCTCGGCCAGCCCCGGCTCGCAGCCGGGACCGAAGAAGTAGGCCCACCGGGCATGAGCCACGTCGACCGACCCGTGCGGCAGGGGAAGCGCGGCCGCGTCGCCGTCCAGCACCCGCACGTTCGGCAGCCGGCGGGTGCGCCTCCGGGCGATCGCGGCCAGGGGAGGGTGCGGCTCGACGCCGGTCACCGTCGCGGCGTCGCGCGCCAGCAGCGGCAGGTGGTAGCCGGTGCCGCAGCCGATGTCGAGGGCGTCGCGCCCGGTCCAGTCACCGAGGTCGCGCATGGCCGACCACAGCACGCCGGCGCGATCGCAGCCGGTGTTCTCCAGCTCGTACGTCGCCGGGTCGTACCAGATGTTCGGGCTCGGGCGGACCGAGCGGCCCGGCGAGACCGGGCCGTGAGCCGGTCCGTCAGATCCGGACGATGCCACCGGGGGTGAGGAACTGCGCGGCGATGACGCCGGGCGTGCCGTGGGGAGCGACCCACTCCACCTTGACGTCCTCCAGCGGCGCCTCGACGCTCTCGCCGAGCCAGTCCGAGACCCGCGCGGTGTCGCCGGCGATCTCCAGCGCCTCCAGGGAGATCCGTCCGCTGCTGCCCCGCGACGGGTGCTGCGACGGGTCGATCTCCCACTGGATGAAGAACGGCAGCTGCGGGTCGGCCTGCAGGCCCTTGACGCCCAGCTGCTTCCAGAGCAGCTCGACGCCATCGGGGCGGTGGCGGTTGCCGTTGACGGCCTCACGGCCCAGACGCCGCTCCAGCGGCGCGATGTCGTCGACGGCGACGACCCAGCCGAGCCAGCCGCCGCCGAGCTCGGAGCGGGCGCGGACGGCCTGCCCGAAGGGCGCCTTGTCCGAGGCCGGATGGTCGAGCACCTCGACCAGCTCCAGGTAGGTGCCGCCGGTCAACGGCAGGATCCGATTGCGCGTGCCGAAGCGGGGGTGAACACCGCCGTCCTGGAACTCCTCGCCGAGCTGCTGGGCGAGCCGGTCGGCGGTAGCGGCGAGTCCGTCAGGGCCGGCGGCGAAGACGAGGTGATCCAGGCGCATGCGTCGATTGTGCCCCGGCTGATTCCGGGCCGGACACGGGGGGTCACCCGGGCCGACAGGTTTCAACCAGATGAGCGTGCGGAGGCCGGATGCACCGCTACGGTGCTGCGCGATCGCAGGTGTGCCTCGCAGGCGCCCGCCAGGACGTCGTACGCCGCCTGCCCCATCAGCGCGATCAGCTCGGTGGCGCTGGAGAGATAGACCGGCTCCGCGCCGACGTGCGCCTCGGTGTTGCCCGAGCAGTACCAGTCCAGGTCGTGGCCACCAGGTCCCCAGCTGCGCCGGTCGTACTCGCCGATGCTGATCTCCTGGTACGTCGTCCCGTCGGTCCGCTCCGCTTCGCGGAAGGTACGTCGCAGCGGCAGCTGCCAGCACACGTCCGGCTTGGTCTCCACGAAGTGGACGCCCTCGCGCAACGCCAGCGCGTGCAGCGCGCAGCCGTAGCCCCCCGGGAAGTCGCGGGCGTTGTGGAAGATGCAGGCACCGTCGACCACGCGGGTCTTGCGCTCCTCGTCCTCGACCTCGGTCCACCGCTTGCGGGAGAGCCGGCCGCCCGGAGTGAGCGCCTCGGAGCGACGCTGCCACAGGCTGTCGTCGAGCCGGCTCACCCAGGCGGCGACCCGCTCCTCGTCGTCGGCGTCTGAGAAGTGGGCGCCGAGGGTGCAGCAGCCCGCATCGGGGGAGGTCGCGTAGATGCCCCGGCAGCCCTGTCCGAAGATGCAGGTCCAGCGTGAGGTGAGCCAGGTCAGGTCGCACCGGTAGACCTGACCCTCGTCGGCCGGGTCGGTGAACTCCAGCCACGCGCGCGGGAATCCCAGCTCGACCTCAGGCACGCCCGAAACCCTACGCCGCGGAGCCTAGGGGTCGCGCGGGTAGGGCATATGCCCGCTGCGCGACGGCAGCCCCCATCCGCGCAACCTCTGATCCGGACCCGTTGGGTAGCCTCGACCTATGCGGCTGGGCGTGCTCGACATCGGCTCCAACACCGGGCACCTGCTCGTAGTCGACGCCCATGGCGGCGCGGCGCCGATGCCCGCCTCGTCGGTCAAGGAGCCGCTGCGGCTGGCCGAGCACCTCGACGCCGGCGGGGCCGTCAACGATGCCGGGATCGCCGCGCTCGCGGCCTTCGTCGCACGCGCGCTCGCGCTGGCCGAGGACAAGGGCTGCGAGGAGATCTACTCCTTCGCGACCTCCGCGGTGCGCGAGGCCACCAACTCCGAGGAGGTGCTGGACCGCGTCGAGCGGGAGACCGGCGTACGCGTCGAGGTCCTCTCCGGCGAGGACGAGGCCCGGCTCACCTTCCTCGCCGTACGCCGCTGGTTCGGCTGGTCCTCCGGCCGCCTCGGCGTCGTCGACATCGGCGGCGGCTCGCTGGAGATCGCGGCCGGCGCGGAGGAGGCGCCCGATGTCGCCTGGTCCCTGCCGCTGGGCGCGGGCCGCCTGGCCCGGACGTGCTTCCGGGACGGCAACCCCGGTGAGGACGCCCTGCGCGAGCTGCGCCGCCGCATCCGCGCGGACATCGCCCACGACGCGGGCAGCCTGCTGCGCTCGGGGCCCCTGGACCACGCGGTCGGAACCTCCAAGACCCTCCGCTCGCTCTCCCGGATCTGCGGCGCGGCGCCCTCCGAGGAGGGTCTCCGCGTGCGCCGCATCCTTCCCGCCGCCGAGCTGGAGCGGTGGCTGCCCAAGCTGGTGGCGATGACTCCCGAGGAGATCGCCGGGCTCCCCGGCGTCTCGACCGACCGCGCACACCAGGTCGTCGCGGGCGCGTTCGTGGCGTCGGCGGTGATGGACATCTTCGAGCTGGCCGAGCTGGAGATCTGCCCCTGGGCCTTGCGCGAGGGCATCATCCTGGAGCACCTCGACAAGCTCAGCGTTCTCGGCTGAGGTCCAGCCGATGGCGCCGCTCTTCGCTCTCTCCACCGCCTCGGTCTATCCCGAGTCGGTGGGCCACGCCTTCTCCTACGCGGCCCGGCTGGGGTACGACGCCGTCGAGGTGATGGTCAGCATCGACTCGACCAGCCAGGACGTGGACAAGGTCCGCAGGCTGCGCGACTACCACGAGGTCCCGGTGTGCGCGATCCATGCGCCCTGCCTGCTGATCACCCAGCGGGTGTGGGGGACCGACCCCTGGGTGAAGCTGGAGATGAGCGCGGAGATGGCCCACGAGCTGGGCGCGGACGTGGTGGTGGTGCACCCGCCGTTCCGCTGGCAGCGCGAGTACGCCGCCGAGTTCGTCGACGGGATCGCCCGGTTGGAGGAGCAGACCGGCCTGGCCTTCGCGGTGGAGAACATGTATCCCTGGCGGGCCACCTCGCGGCGTGAGATGGACGTCTACCAGCCGCACTGGGACCCCTCCAGCGAGAGCTATGCCAACACCACCATCGACCTGTCCCACACGGCCACGGCGCGCAGCGACCCGATCGCGATGGCCCGCCGTCTCGGCGACCGGCTGCGGCACGTCCACCTGACCGACGGCAGCGGATCGGCCAAGGACGAGCACCTGGTCCCCGGCCGGGGCACCCAGCCGTGCGGCGAGTTCCTCGAGCACCTGGCCGCGGGCGGATTCGAGGGCCATATCGTCACCGAGATCAACACCCGCAAGGCGAGCACCGCCGAGCAGCGCGAGGCCGACCTGCTCGCCTCGCTGGCCTTCGGCCGGCTGCACTTCGCGACACCGGAGAGTCGGGCCGTGCCGCAGAGCGGCGGCCGGGCAGAGGATCGGGAGGAGACCTGATGCCCGCTGTCGAGGTCAGCGGCCTGCGCGTCGTACGTGGCGGCCGTCATGGCTCCGAGGTGCTGCACGACCTGACCTTCGGCATCGCCGCCGGTGAGGTGACCGGCCTGCTCGGTCCGTCGGGTGGCGGCAAGACCACGCTGATGCGGGCGATGGTCGGCGTCCAGACGGTGGCGGGTGGCACGGTGACCGTCCTGGGCGAGCCGGCGGGGTCTGCCGGGCTGCGGCGGCGGATCGGCTACGTCACCCAGGCGCCGAGCGTGTACGACGATCTCACCGTCGCGGAGAACCTGCGCTTCTTCGCCGACGTGCTCGCCGCCGGCGCCGGCCGCGTCGACGCCTGCCTGGAGCTGGTCGCCCTGGCCGGCCAGCGATCCCAGGTGGTGCACCGGCTCTCCGGCGGCCAGCGCTCCCGGGTCTCGCTGGCGGTGGCACTGCTGGCAGAGCCGGACCTGCTGGTCCTCGACGAGCCGACCGTCGGCCTGGATCCGGTGCTGCGGCGTGACCTGTGGCGGACCTTCCACGACATCGCCGCCACCGGAGCGGCCGTCCTGGTCTCCAGCCACGTCATGGACGAGGCGACCCGCTGTGACCGGCTGCTGCTCCTGCGCGAGGGCCGGCTGATCGCCGACGACACCCCGCGGGCCCTGCTGGAGCGGACCGGTGCGCGCGACGTCGAGGACGCCTTCCTGCGCCTGGTGGAGGCGGAGGGCCGATGACGCCGCGGATCACCCTCGCCGTCACCCGCCGGGTGCTGCTGCAGCTGCGCCGTGACCACCGCACCCTGGTGATGCTGCTCATCCTGCCCACGCTGGTGATGTCCCTGCTGTGGTGGACCTTCGCCGACCTGCCGGGCAACGGCTTCGACGGCATGGCCCCGGCCCTGCTGGCGCTGATCCCGGTGATCGTGATGTTCCTGGTCGCCTCGGTGACCACCCTGCGCGAGCGCACCTCGGGCACCCTGGAGCGGCTCCTGGCGATGCCGATGGGCAAGGGTGACTTCCTGGCGGGCTACGCCATCGCCTTCGGCTTGGTCGCCGTCGTACAGGCCGCGCTCGCCGTGGGGGTGAGTGTGTGGCTGCTCGACCTGCACGTCGCCGGACCGGTCTGGATCCTCCTCGTGGTGGCGGTGGTCGACGCGGTGCTGGGCAGCTCGCTGGGGCTGTTCGTCTCGGCGTTCGCCCGCACCGAGTTCCAGGCGGTGCAGTTCATGCCGGCGTTGCTGATCCCGCAGATCCTGCTGTGCGGGCTCTTCGTCGACCGCGACCTGCTCCCGGACGTGCTGCGGGTGATCTCCGACGTGCTGCCGCTGTCGTACGCCGTCGACGCGATGACCGCGGTCGCCAACGAGGCCGACCCCGCTCCGTGGCGCGATCTCGCCGTGATCGCCGCCTTCGCCCTCGCCGCGCTGGTCCTGGGTGCGCTCACTCTGCGCCGCCGCTCGGCGTAGGTTGACGGTGGGCCCAGGGTTCCGGCGAGGGGAGGGCGGATGCTGCGACAGTCACTGCTGGTGCTCGCCCGCAGCGAGCGGATCAAGGAGCTGGCCACCCGGCTGCCGGTGAGCAAGGGGGTCGTCGCGCGCTTCGTGCCGGGCGAGACCCTGTCCGACGGGCTGCGGGCCACCGGCGAGCTGGCCGGCTCCGGGCTGCTGGTCACCCTGGACCATCTGGGCGAGGACACCCTCGACGAGGCGCAGGCCGAGGCGACC
>CAZTHV010000010.1:10741-15431 GCA_964613165.1 uncultured Marmoricola sp. | reverse complement strand
CCGTCACGGCGTACCTCGACCTGCTTGGCGCGCTGGACCGTCACGGGCTCGCCCGGCGCGCCGAGGTGAGCGTGAAGCTGAGCGCCATCGGGCAGGCGCTGCCGTCCATGAACGGGGGTGTCGGTGGCGCCGAGCTGAGCCTGGCCAACGCGCGCCGGATCGCCGCCGCGGCCCGCGCCGCAGGGACGACGGTGACGCTGGACATGGAGGACCACACCACCACCGACCGGACGCTGGCGACGCTGCTGGAGCTGCGTGAGGAGTTCCCCGAGACCGGGGCGGTGCTCCAGGCGATGCTGCGCCGTACCGAGGACGACTGCCGGGCGCTGGCTCACTCCGGCTCGCGGGTGCGGCTGTGCAAGGGCGCGTACGACGAGCCTCCCGAGGTCGCCTATTCGCGCCGCCAGGACATCGACGAGTCCTACGTGCGCTGCCTCAAGGTCCTGATGGAGGGCGACGGCTACCCGATGATCGCCACCCACGACCCCCGGCTGATCCGCATCGCCACCGCGTTGGCGACCCGGCTCGGCCGTGGGCCGGACAGCTACGAGCACCAGATGCTCTATGGGATCAGGCCCGACGAGCAGCGTCGCATCGCGGCCACCGGCGTGCGGATGCGCGTGTACGTCCCCTACGGCGCCCAGTGGTACGGCTATCTGATGAGAAGGCTCGCCGAGCGGCCGGCCAACCTGACATTCTTCCTGCGTTCGCTGATCTCGAGGAAGTAGGCCCTTCAATGACAGTGGCGATCATCGGCGCCGGCGTGATGGGGGAGACCCTGCTCTCCGGCCTGATCCGTGGTGGGCGCAGCGCGGCGGATCTCGTCGTCGTGGAGAAGCGGCCCGAACGTGCCGAGGAGCTGCGTGAGAAGTACGCCGTGACGGTGGTCGCCGACATCGCGGCCGCCGCCGCCGCCGAGACCGTCGCCCTGGTGGTCAAGCCCCAGGACATGGCCGACGTGCTCGCCGAGATCGGGCCACACCTGCGCGCCGGGCAGCTGCTGGTGTCGCTCGCCGCCGGCATCACCACCGCGGCGATCGAGAGCCACATCCCCAACGGCGTGGCCGTGGTCCGGGTCATGCCCAACACTCCGGCGCTGGTGGACGAGGGGATGGCGGCGATCTCCCCCGGCACCCACTGCGACGACCACCACCTCGCGATCGCCGAGGACCTGCTCTCCCAGACCGGCCGGGTGGTCCGCGTGCCGGAGACACAGCAGGACGCGGTGACGGCGATCTCCGGCTCCGGCCCGGCGTACCTCTTCTTCGTGGTGGAGTCGATGATCGAGGCCGGCGTGCACCTGGGGCTGCCGCGCTCCACCGCCACCGAGCTGGTGGTGCAGACCGTGGTCGGCTCGGCCAAGCTGCTGCGCGAGACCGGGGAGCACCCCACGGTGCTGCGCGAGCAGGTCACCTCGCCGGGCGGCACGACGGCGGCCGCGATCCGCCAGCTGGAGGACCACAAGGTGCGCGCGGCGTTCATCACCGCGATGGAGGCGGCCCGCGACCGGTCGAGCGAGCTGGCGCAGGGGATGCAGTGAGCGGATCGGAGCCCGGCCGCGCCGGTGGAGCTGGGCTCGGTCATCAGTGGGATGCAGTGAGCGGATCGGAGCCTGGCCGCGCCGGTGGAGCTGGGCTCGGTCGTCAGTGGGATGCAGTGAGCCCCGACGCGGACGCGGGCTGTGCCGACCGCTCCTGCGTCGTCTTCGACGAGTCGCTGACCGGCTACGACTTCGGGCCGCAGCACCCGATGAGCCCGGTGCGCGTCGACCTGACCATGCGGCTGGCCCGTGCCCTCGGTGCCGTGGGGCCGGGCGGGCTGGCCCAGGTCGAGGCGCCGGACGCCACCGACGACGACCTGCTCACCGTCCACGACCCGGCTCTCATCGAGGCGGTCGAGCTCTCCAGCAAGGACCCGTCCCGGGTGGCGCCGGCCTTCGGCCTGGGCACGGAGGACAACCCGACGTTCCCGAACATGCACCGAGCCGCCCGGCACGTGGTGGGCGCGAGCCTCGAGGCCGCTCGGCGGGTGTGGAGCGGCGGGATGGTCCACGCGGCGAACGTCGCCGGCGGCTTGCACCACGCGATGCCGGACCGGGCGAGCGGCTTCTGCGTCTACAACGACGTGGCGGTGGCGATCCGGTGGCTGCTGGCCAACGGTGCCCGGCGGGTGGCCTACGTCGACGTCGATGTGCACCACGGCGACGGGGTGGAGCGGATCTTCTACGACGACCCGCGGGTGCTGACCATCTCGCTGCATGAGACCGGGCAGATGCTCTTCCCCGGCACCGGCTTCCCGGCCGACGTCGGCGGGCCGGACGCGCGCGGCACCGCGGTCAACCTGGCGCTTCCTCCGGGCACCTCGGACGCCGGCTGGCTGCGCGGCTTCCACGCGGTGGTCCCGCCGCTGCTGCGGGCCTTCGCGCCCGACATCCTGGTGACCCAGCACGGCTGTGACTCCCACCGTGACGACCCGCTGGCGCACCTGATGCTCACCGTCGACGGGCAGCGGGCCAGCTATCTGGTGCTGCACGACCTGGCCCATGAGGTGGCCGGCGGACGATGGGTCGCGGTCGGCGGCGGCGGGTACGCGATCGTGGACGTGGTACCGCGGGCCTGGACGCACCTGCTCGGGATCGTCGGCGGCCGGCCGGTCGAGCCGGAGTTGGAGACCCCGGAGGAGTGGCGCGCGGAGGTGGCCCGGCTGTTCGAGGCACAGCGGGTCGGCGTCCGGGCACCGACCCGGATGACCGACGGTCGTACCCCGGCGTACCGGGACTGGGCGGAGGGCTATGACCCGCAGACCTGGCTGGACCGCGCGATCCACGAGACCAGAACCGCGGTCTTCCCCGAGCATGGCCTCGACCCGAGCGGGTACTGAGACCCGGACAAATGTCCCTTTTAGCCCCTTTGGCCGGTCTGTCGGGCGGCTGGCAGCGTCTCCCGGAGCCCTCAATGGTCTAGTGCTGGTCTAGTTCTCATGAGTAACCCTGCGTATAACCCTTCCCCACCAGTCACACAGGCTCTATTCTCGGCTGAGCGTGCACGCATCAGCTCCGGTGGGGAAGCCGGAGGGCGTGTCGCCAGAAAGTGCGGTGCGTGATGGGTTCGAACCTGTCCGGAGGCATCTCCGAAGTGAAGTTCCTGACGATCGCCGAGGTCGCCTCGGTGATGCGAGTGTCGAAGATGACGGTCTACCGTCTCGTGCACAGCGGCGAGTTGCCCGCTGTGCGCGTCGGGCGGTCGTTTCGCGTCAGCGAGGACGACGTCGACGACTATCTGAAGAAGGCCTTCTACGACGCCGGCTAACCTCGATTCGTCTCCGCCGTACGGCTGCCGATAGGCTGGTCCCTTCCGGGGAGCAGTCGCTGGCTCCCGCTCCCGTGCACGAGAAGGACACCCGTGGGTTCTGTCATCAAGAAGCGCCGTAAGCGCATGGCGAAGAAGAAGCACCGCAAGCTGTTGAAGAAGACGCGAGTTCAGCGTCGTCGCCTCGGCAAGTAGCTCCTCGCTCAGGACCGGACATCGCCCCATGGGTCGGACCGTCCTCGTCACCGGGGTCTCACGAGACCTCGGCCAGCGGTTCGCGTGCCAGCTCGCACAGTCGTCGGAGGTGACCCGGGTCATCGGCGTCGATGTGACGCCGCCGCGGCGAGACCTGGGTGAGGTGTCCTTCATCCGTGCCGACATCCGCAACCCGGTCATCGCCAAGGTGATCGTCCGCGAACAGGTCGACACCGTGGTGCACATGAGCGTGCTTCCGGGTGGTGGCTCTGCGGGCGGCGGTCGCAGCGCCGCCAAGGAGTTCAACGTCATCGGGACGATGCAGCTCCTCGCGGCCTGCCAGCAGGCGCCCGACCTGGAGCACCTCGTGGTGAAGTCCAGCACGGCCTTCTACGGCTCCTCCAGTCGCGACCCGGCGATGTTCACCGAGGACATGAACGCCAGGCGGCTCGGTGGTGGGTTCCCCAAGGACGTCACCGACGTCGAGGCCTATGTCCGAGGCTTCGCCCGCCGGCGTCCCGACGTGCGGGTGACCATGCTGCGCGCGGCCCCCGCGGTCGGACCGGGCCTGACGACGCCGCTGACCTCCTACTTCCGGCTGCCGGTGATCCCAACCGTGCTCGGCTTCGATCCGCGGATGCAGTTCCTCGGCGACCGCGACCTCCTCGGCGTGCTCCAGCACGCCACCCTGAGCGACGTCGCCGGGACCTTCAACGTCGCCGGCGACGGCGTGCTGATGCTCAGCCAGGCGATCCGCCGGCTCGGCCGCCCCTCGGTGCCGCTGCCGGCGTTCGCTCTCTCCTCGGTCGGCTCGGCGGTCCGGCAGATGCGCCGTGCCGACTTCTCACCGGAGCAGGTCGCGCTGCTCACCTACGGCCGTGGTGTGGACACCACCCGGATGCGTGAGGTGCTCGGCTTCCAGCCGTCGTGCAGCACCGAGGAGGCCTTCGGCGAGTTCGCCGCGTCCCTGGAGCCCGGGCTCGTCTCCGAGCGCAGGGTGCGTGCCGTCGAGAGCACGATCGCCGCGGCCGTGTTGGGCGTCGCCGACCCGGCGAGCACCGCTCCGGTCTCGGGAGGCGGCCATGGGTGACGCCGAGATCATCCCGCTGGGCACCCGGGGCAAGCCCGGCCGCGGTACCGGCAGCGCCAAGCCGTCCAGCTCGGCCCGCAGCCTGGCCGGGCCCCGG
>CAZTHV010000010.1:246-10731 GCA_964613165.1 uncultured Marmoricola sp. | reverse complement strand
GGGGCCCGGCCAGGCTGCGGGCCGGGCCCCGGTCCCGCAACCGGGACCAGGCGGAGGCGGCCCCAGAGTCAGCCCTCGAGTCGGCGCCGAAGCCGCCGCCCACGACCGAGCCGGTGCCTGAGCCGGCCGAGCAGGCAGCCGACGTGCCTGCCGCTCCCCAGCCGTCCACCGATCACCGGCACTCGATCCGGAGCCCCACACCGGGCATCCCGGCCGTGGACTGGCTGTCCGGCTTCACCGTCGCCGCCAAGGAGGTCTTCGGCGATGACTGGGAGCCTCGCCTCGCCGCCTTCCTGGCCTTCCTGCGCCGGCGGCTGACCGGCGACTACAGCGTCGACGAGTTCGGCTTCGACGAGGAGGTCGCCCAGCACTTCCTGCTGGCGGCGCTGCGGCCGGTGGCGCAGAAGTGGTTCCGCATCGAGGTGCGCGGCGTGGAGAACATCCCCGCGGTCGGCGGTGCCCTGGTGGTGGCCAATCACTCCGGGACCATCCCGGTCGACGGCCTGATGACCGCGGTGACCGTCCGGGACCACTCCGGACGATTCCTGCGCGCGCTCGGCGCCGACCTGGTCTTCCGCCTGCCGCTGGTCAGCGAGCTGGCCCGCAAGGGCGGCGCGACGCTGGCGTGCAACGAGGACGCCGAGCGGCTGCTGCGTGGTGGCGAGCTGGTCGCCGTCTGGCCCGAAGGCTTCAAGGGCGTCGGCAAGCCGTACTCCGAGCGCTACAAGCTGCAGCGCTTCGGCCGTGGCGGCTTCGTCTCGGCGGCCATCCGCACCGGCGTGCCGATCATCCCCACCTCGATCGTGGGTGCCGAGGAGATCTATCCGCTGGTGGGCAACATCCCCTCGCTGGCTCGCCTGCTGGGCGTGCCCTACATCCCGATCACGCCGTTCTTCCCGCTGCTCGGCCCGCTCGGGCTGGTGCCGCTGCCGTCCAAGTGGGTCATCGAGTTCGGCGAGCCGATCCGCACCGACTCCTACGACCGCGGCGCGGCCGACGACCCGATGCTGGTCTTCAACGTGACCGACCAGGTGCGCGAGACCATCCAGCAGACGCTCTACAGCCTGCTGATGGCACGCACGTCGGTCTTCTCCTGAAGAGACGCCGGTCGAGGGTCGGCAGGAGGTCTACTCCTCGGAGGTCGCCTGGGTGCCGGTCGCGTTGCTGGCGCCGGAGCCGAGGATGGTGTTGAGCAGGGTGTCGACCGTGCTGGTCACGATCCCGGTCAGCGGAGCGGTGACGCCGCCGGTGATGCCGTCGAGGATGCCGAGGGTCTGCCCGACCCCGCTGGTGACTGCGTTGGTGACCGGCTTGAGCGGCTCGGTCACCTGACCGACCACCCCGCTGTCGCCGAGGACGCCACCGGATCCTCCGGAGGTGGCCCCGCCCGGGCCGCTCCTGGGCGCGGCCGGGCTGCCGGCCGCGACCGGTGGCGCCAGCGGCGCGGGGGTCAGCGGCAGGGTCTTGGCGACGCTCTGCGCTGCGCTGGCCAGCTCCTGGGCCGCGGTCAGCGTGTCCTGGGCCGGAGCGGTCGGGAGGCTGAGCAGGTCGGAGAGCGCCGAGGCGGACTCCAGGAGCGTGTGCGGGATCTCCAGCAATGAGCCGCCGCAGGCCGCGCACAGCGCGCTGGCCTGCTGGTCGATGTCGGCCAGCAGCGCGGCGGCGGACGCGAACGCGTCCTGCGAGGAGGCGGGCGCGTCGCCCGCCAGCGCTTGCAGCTGCTCCATCTGCGTGGCGGCGAAGTCACGCAGCTCGTCCAGGTCGGTGGAGTCGTTGTCGCGCTGGTAGGCGGCGAGGATCAGGTCGGAGCCCTTGGCGGCGCTCGCCTGGAAGTCCTCCAGCGCCTGGTTGATCCTGCCGGCCCCTGCTCTCGACGAGGCTGTGCCGGTCACCAGGCTGCGGACTTCGCGCAACCGGGTCCCGGCCTGGTCGAGCAGGTCGGAGCCCTTGCCCTGGTCGCTGGTGTTCAGAGTGACCTTGACGCTCTCCAGGCTGCGCTTGATCGGGTACAGCGTGTCGCCGGGCAGTGAGCCCTCCGCGGCGGCCGCCACGCCGGCGGACCCGCCGACCAGCACGAAGGCGATGGCCACCGCGCCGAGGCGGCGCTCGCGGCGCCGGGCGCGCGGCGACTCGGCGGGCGCCCGCAGCGGCGGCATCGGGGCGAGCTCGGCGTCGGCGGGAAGGAGCATCGTGTCCGCGGCGTCCATCAGCCGGGAGCGCAGGTCCGCGACGTACTCGGGGCGCGGCGTCACCCGGTCGTGTCGCTCCAGCAGCTCCACGCAGCCGGTGAGGTCGGCGTAGCGGTCGGCGAGCTCCGGACGGGACCCGTCGAGCACGCTCGCGAACTCCTCGGCCGCGCGGCGGCTCGGCAGCAACGGAGTCATGGTCTGTGTCCTGGGTCTCGGAAGGGGGTGTCCCGGCGATCCGCGGCGGTGCCGCGGGAGCCGTCCATCAGGTCAAACGACGCAGCCACCCGAGGGGTTACGCCGACATGTCCGGTACGTCGGACTGCTCTCATCCCTGCTCACCTGCCGGCATGAGCTTGGCCAGGCTGCGGACGCCGCGCAGCTGCAGCTGCTTGATCGCGCCGGTGCTCCGGCCCAGGATCTCGGCGGTCTCGGCGATGGACAGACCCTGCAGGAACCGCATGATCAGGCACTCGCGCTGCTCGGTCGGCAGCTCGCCCAGCGCCCGCAGCAGCGCCTCGTTGGTGAGCGCGGAGAGGACCTCGCTCTCGGGACCGGCCGCGGTGGAGTCCAGCGTGCCCATGTCCTCGGTGGTCTGCTCGAGGCGGGTGCGCCCGGCCTTGAAGTGGTCCGCGGTGAGGTTGCGGGCGATGGTCATCAGCCAGGCGCCGAAGTCCTTGCCCTGCCAGCGGAAGGAGTGCATGTTGCGCAGCGCCCGGAAGAAGGTCTCCGCGGTGAGGTCCTCGGCCAGCGGGACGGACCCGACGCGGTAGTAGAGGAACCGGTACACCGACGGCTGGTAGTGGTCGTAGAGCTGTCCGAAGGCCTCCTTGTCGCCGCCGCGGGCGAGCTCGACCAGCGCGATCAGCCGAGCCGCGACCGCGGCGTCCTCGGCGGAGGAGGCAGCCAGGTCGGCGTCACCGTGGCTGTTGGACTGGCCGGACGCACCGGGGCCGGCCGAGCTGGACGGGGCGTCGACATCCTCGTGCTCGGCGACCACGGACATCGCCGCGGCTCGCAGGGAGTCGGCAGCGAGCCACCACGGCTCCGCCCCTCCGGTCGTGGTGGCCAGTCCCACTCGGGGCTGTCCGGCGCACGGGCCGCCGGCGAGAACCTCGGCGAGCGCGGCGCGCAGCGCGGCCAGGCCGTGTGCGAGCTCCCCGCCCATGGTCATCTCTACCGCTCCCCTCCCGGCTCCCCAAGCCGGGCTCATTCGCAGGATAGTCGCTGGATCGGCGGTGCGGGAGTAGGACAGCAAAACTCGCGAAACGGGCAAGCCGACCTCTCCGCGCGCCCGTGCCAGGCCGTCTTCCGTCACCCGCTCTCGTTCTGGAGCGCCGCCGGCGCGGCTCAGCCGCGCCGGTCGCGACCTGAGGAGTCGAGGAGCCGACGCCGGAGCGCCGCCGCCGCGGCCAGTCCGCCGGCCGCCGCGCCCCCGGCCGCCGCGGCGAGCAGTCCCGCGCGAGCCGCCTTGCGCCCGGTCCGGTAGTCACGGATCCGCCAGCCCTGCTTCCGGGCGTGCTCGCGCAGCCGCGAGTCCGGGTTGATCGCGCACGGGTCGCCGACCAGGGAGAGCATCGGCAGGTCGTTGTAGGAGTCGGAGTAGGCCGAGCAGCGGGCCAGGTCGAGCCCCTCGCGCTGTGCCAGGGCGATGATCGCCGCCCGCTTCGCCGGGCCGTGGAGCATCTCGCCGACCAGCCGGCCGGTGTAGACGCCGTTGATGTGCTCGGCGACGGTGCCCAGTGCCCCGGTGAGCCCCAGCCGCCGCGCGATGATCGAGGCGATCTCGATCGGTGCCGCGGTCACCAGCCAGACCCGCTGCCCCTGGTCCAGGTGGAGCTGGGCCAAGGCCCGGGTGCCTGGCCAGATCCGGTGCGCCATCGCCTCGTCGAAGATCTCCTCGCCCAGCGACTCCAGCTCCTCCACCGTGTGTCCGGCGATGAAGGCGAGCGCCGCCGAGCGGGCCTCGTCCATGTGCTCGGGGTCCTCGACGCCGGCCACCCGGAAGTAGGCCTGCTTCCAGGCGGCGCCGAGGATGTCCCGGGTGCTGAAGAAGCGCCGCCGGTAGAGCCCCACCGCCAGGTGGAAGATCGAGGCGCCCTGCATCACGGTGTTGTCGACGTCGAAGAACGCCGCCGCGGCCGGGTCGCTGGCCACCGACAGGCTGCTCTCCACCTCCGCCACGGCCGCGGCGGCCTCGCCGGCCAACTGGGATCTGCGTCGCAGGTTCAGCTGCTGCCGGCGGTGGGGGGCGCTCACACCGGTCAGGGTAGCCATCCACCGGTCCGCCGGACGTCGTGAGCGGATGAACTTCCGCCGCCTCGGCGGGAGAGTGCTTGTGCAAGACTCCGTGGATGGAGTCCAACGTCGCCAACCTCCTGGCGAGCGCGGCTCGCGCCGAACCGGACCGCATCGCTCTCTCCGAGGCGTCGACCGGCCGCTCGATCACCTGGGCCGGCCTGGATCGTCTCGCCGACCAGGTCGCGTACGGCCTCGTCACGGCCGGCCTGGTCGCCGGCTACCGGGTGATGATCGCGACCGGCAACCGGATCGAGTTCGTCGCCGCCTACCTCGGTGCGCTGCGGGCGCAACTGGTGGTCGTGCCGGTGAATCCACGTGGCGCCACCGGAGAGTACGTCCGGATGCTCGCCGACTCCGGTGCCCGGATGGTCGTCGCGGACGAGTCGACCGTCGACACGGTGCGCGCCGCGGTGGACGGTGTCGCCGAGGCCCTCGAGGCCGCGGGCCAGAACGGCCTTGCCCGGCCGCGGGTCCTCGCCGTCGGCACCGTAGCGGAGGCCGGCGAGCACTCCTGGGACGACCTGATCGCCGCACCGGAGGTCGAGCTGCCCGCCAGCACCGATCCGGAGGCGCTGGCCGTGCTGCTCTACACCAGCGGCACGTCCGGTCGGCCTCGCGGCGCGATGCTCAGCCACCGGGCCCTGCTGGCCAACATCGACCAGGTCGCCGACGTCGATCCGCCGATGATCACCGGCCGCGACGTGGTGTTCGGCGTGCTGCCGCTCTTCCACGTCTACGGGCTCAATGCCGTGCTCGGCCAGGTGCTGCGCCAGCACGCCCGGCTGGTGCTGGTGGACGGCTTCGAGCCCGAGGGATCGCTGGACATCATCGAGGACGAGGCGGTCTCGGTCGTGCCGGTGGCGCCGGCGGTCTTCGCCCACTGGATGCAGGTGCCCTCGCTCGAGGAGCGCCTGGGACCGGTGCGCCTGGCGCTCAGCGGCTCGGCGCCGCTCTCGCCGGACCTGGTGGTGGCCTTCACGGACCGCACCGGGATCGCGGTGCACCAGGGCTACGGCCTGACCGAGGCCGCGCCGGTGGCCACCTCGACGCTGTGCAGCGCCTCGGACGTGCCCGAGCCGCGCAGCGTGGGCGCCGCCCTGCCGGGCGTGGAGCTCCGTCTCAGCGACGGTGCCTCCTTCTGGGACGCAGAGGAGCCGGAGGGCGAGGACGGGGGCGAGATCTGGATCCGCGGCGCCAACCTCTTCTCCGGCTACTGGCCCGACGGTGCCGACGGCCCCGACGAGGCCGGCTGGTGGCCGACCGGGGACGTCGGCTACCTCGACGAGGCCGGTCGCCTCTTCCTGGTCGACCGGATCAAGGATCTGGTGATCGTCTCCGGCTTCAACGTCTATCCCAGCGAGGTCGAGGAGGTGATCGCCGAGCTCGATGACGTGATGGAGGCGGCGGTCATCGGCACCGAGGACGAGCTGACCGGGGAGGCTGTCGTGGCCTACGTGACCCCTGCGCCGGGGGCCGACCTGGAGAGCCTCGTCAGCCGGGTGCTGGCGCACTGCGAGTCGCGCCTGGCCCGGTTCAAGCATCCCTCGGTGGTTCACGTGGTCGACGAGCTGCCCTACACGGTCACCGGCAAGGTGCAGAAGGGCCGCCTGCGGGCTACCGAGCGGCGCCGGGCGCTGGGGCTGTTGGAGTGACGGGGCTGTTGGAGTGAGGGAGGTGCCTGAGTGAGCGCGCGCGTCCGGCTCTATTCACGGCCGGGGTGCCATCTGTGCGACGACGCCCGCGAGGTCATCGCCCGGGTGTGTGCCGCCACCGGCACGTCGTACGACGAGGTGGACATCACCACCAGCCCGGATCTTCTCCGTGCCTACGCCGAGCAGATCCCGGTGACCCTGGTGGACGGCCGGCAGCACGACTTCTGGCGCGTCGACGAGGCGCGGCTGCGGGCGGCGCTCACGGCGCAGCCGACGGACCGCTGACGGCGCGACGGAGGGACCCGGTGAGTGGTCAATGTCTCAGTTGTGCTAGGTCCTGGCCGCTCAGTTTGTTCTCACGTTCACAAACTCTTAGGGTGATCGGGCTGCCTGCTTAGGCGAGGTCTCGGTCAGCAGGGACCCGAGTGGGCTGGTGAAAGAGCAGACCGTTGAGCCCTACCCGAATCCCCGAGGCGACCGTCGCGCGCCTCCCGGTCTATCTTCGGGCGCTCAATTCGCTGCTGGACTCGGGGATCCCAACGTGCTCCAGCGAGGAGCTGGCCGCCGCGGCCGGCGTCAACAGCGCCAAGCTGCGCAAGGACCTCTCTCATCTCGGCTCCTACGGCACCCGGGGGGTGGGGTACGACGTGGAGTACCTGCGCTACCAGATCTCCCGTGAGATCGGGCTGACCCAGGATTGGCCGGTCGTCATCGTCGGCATCGGCAACCTGGGGCACGCGCTGGCCAACTACTCCGGCTTCAGCTCCCGGGGCTTCCGGACCGTCGCGCTGCTCGACGCCGACGAGCGCCGCAAGGGCGAGGAGGTGGCCGGGTTGGTGATCCGGCCCTTCGCCGAGCTGGAGGCGATCGTGCGCGAGCACGGCGTGGCCATCGGCGTCATCGCCACGCCCGCGTCAGCTGCGCAGTCGGTCTGCGACCGAATGGTCAGTGCCGGCATCCGCAGTGTGCTGAACTTCGCTCCGTCGGTGCTGAGCGTCCCCGAGGGTGTCGACGTACGGATGGTCGATCTCTCCAGCGAGCTGCAGATCCTCGCCTACCACGAGCAGCGCAAGGGCGCGGGCCGGACCGAGGGGGTGGCGTGATGAGCGTTCTGGTCGTCGGCATCTCCCACAATTCCGCGCCGGTGTCGCTGCTGGACAAGGTCGCCCGCGACACCGTGGGCGCCCACAAGCTCGCCCTCGACGTGGCCGACAGCGACCATGTGGGCGAGGCCACCGTCCTGGCCACCTGCAACCGGCTCGAGGTGTACGCCGCCGTCGACCGATTCCACGGCAGTGTCGAGGCGATCTCCCGGATGATGGTCTCCCCGGCGGGCGCGTTGCCGGACGAGCTCGTCCCGCATCTCTACGTCCACTACGACGACGGCGCCGTCTCGCACCTGTTCAACGTCGCCGCAGGCCTGGACTCGATGGCCATCGGCGAGAGCCAGATCCTCGGACAGGCCCGCGAGGCCCTCCGGCTCGGCCAGGAGCTGGGCACCGTCGGTCCGTCGCTGAACACGCTCTTCCAGCAGGCGCTCAGGGTCGGCAAGCGGGCCCACGCGGAGACCGACATCGACCGGGCCGCGCCGTCGCTGATCAGCGCCGCCCTCGAGCACGCCCGCCGCCGTCTCGGGACGCTGGTGGACACCCGTGTCGTGGTGATCGGGGCCGGCTCGATGGCCGCGCTGGCGGTCGCCACCGCGAGGCGTGCCGGTGCCGGTCCGGTCGTGGTGGCCAACCGGACGCTGGCCAACGCCGCGCGGCTCGCGGAGCAGTACTCCGCCACCGCGGTCGCCCTGGACCAGGTCGAGACCGCCCTGGGCGAGGCCGATCTGGTGATCTGCTGCACGGGCGCCGCGGGCGCGGTCATCGACGCCGCCATGGTCCGTCACGCTCGCACCGCCCGGACCGGCCCGCTCTCTGGCCCCCTCGCCATCGTCGACCTGGCCCTGCCGCACGACGTCAGCCCCGAGGTGGCTCAGGTGCCCGGCGTCGAGCTGATCGACCTGGCGACGCTGGCCGACGACCTGGAGCGTGCCGGTGAGCGCACCGAGTTGAGCGCCGTGCGCGAGATCATCGCCGAGGAGCTGAGCTCCTTCCTGGCCGCGCGGCGCTCGGCGAGCGTCACGCCGACCGTGGTGGCGCTGCGGTCGATGGCGACCGGCGTCGTCGAGGCGGAGCTGGAGCGGCTGGAGAGCCGGCTGCCGGCTCTCGACCCGGCAGCCCGGGCCGAGATCGAGGCGGCCGTACGCCGGGTCGCCGACAAGCTGCTCCACCAGCCGACCGTGCGGGTCAAGGAGCTGGCGGGGGAGGCCGGCGCGATCTCCTACGCCGCCGCCCTGGCCGACCTGTTCGCCCTGGACCCCGACGCCGTCGACGCGGTCACCCGACCGGGGAGGAGTCCGCGATGAGTCCGCTGCGACTCGGCACCCGAGCCTCCGCGCTGGCCCAAGCCCAGTCCAGCCTGGTCGCGGAGCGGCTTGCCGCCGCGACCGGCGAGGAGGTCGTGCTGGTTCCGGTCTCCACCAAGGGCGACGTCTCCACCGCGCCCCTGGACACCCTCGGCGGCACCGGTGTCTTCGTGAGCGCCCTGCGTGAGGCGCTCCTCGCCGGCGAGGTGGACCTGGCCGTGCACTCCCTCAAGGACCTGCCCACCGCTCCCGCCGACGGCATCGAGCTGGCCGCGGTCCCGCTGCGCGAGGACCCGCGCGACGCGCTGATCGCCCGCGACGGCCTCACTCTCGGCGAGCTGCCCCCCGGCGCCAGGGTCGGCACCGGGTCGCCGCGCCGCGTGGCCCAGATCGCCGCGCTCGGCCTGGGCGTGGAGCTGGTCGGACTCCGCGGCAACGTGGACACCCGGATCGGCAAGGTGCGCTCCGGTGAGCTCGACGCCGTCGTCCTGGCTCGGGCCGGCCTGTCCCGGCTGGAGCGGCTGGACGAGATCACCGAGGTCATCGACCCCATCCAGGTGCTCCCGGCGCCCGGGCAGGGCGCGCTGGCCGTCGAGTGCCGCTCCGCCGACACCGATCTGGCCGAGCGCCTTCGCGACGTGCTGGACGACCCGGTGACCCGCGCGGCCGTCACCTGTGAGCGCGTCGTCCTCGCCGAGCTCGAAGCCGGCTGCTCGGCCCCGGTCGGCGCCCTGGCCGAGGTGGTCGAGGGCGACGCCGGCGAGGAGCTGTGGATCCGCGCCGTGGCGCTCTCGACCGACGGCGTGCTCGCCGTACGCCGCTCCGCCTCCGGCCCCCTCGACGACCCGACCGGCTTGGGCCGGTCCCTCGCCGGAGAGATGCTGGCCGATGGGGCCGGCGAGCTCCTCGGCGAGACCTCCGAATCCTCCGAATCCTCCGTGTCCCCAGACCCGATGTCTCTCCAGCAGCACCCAGCAAGAAGGCAACCGTGACCAAGATGGCTTCTCCGACCGCATCCCGTCCCGCTCCCGCGGCCCGCCCGGCCAGGTGGGTCTCGTTCGTGGGGGCCGGCCCGGGCGACCCGGGCCTGCTCACCCTCCGCGCCGCGGACCTGCTCAGGTCCGCCGAGATCGTGGTGACCGAGCTACCCGAGCACGCCGCCCTGGTGCGTGCGCTGCTCGGCCTTCCCGAGCCGGCGCTCGACGCCGACGGCGAGGAGACCGAGCCGACTGAACCGACGACGGGCCCCGTCTTCGTCGACGGTGGCTTCGGCGAGGACGGCCAGCCGCTCACCCACGCCGCGCGGGCCAAGGTCGTGGTCAAGCAGGCCCGGACCGGCCGCCGGGTGGTCCGGCTGATGGCGGGTGACCCGTTCCTCTACGCCTCCGGCCCCGAGGAGGCGCAGGCCTGTGCCAAGGCGGGCATCGGCTTCGAGGTCGTGCCCGGCGTCTCCTCGGTCAACGCGGTCCCCGGCTACGCCGGCATCCCGCTGACCACCAAGAACCACCGCGAGGTCACCGTCATGTCCTGCAGCGGGGCGAGCATCGACTGGTCGGCGTACGCCGACCGGCCGACCCTGGTCCTGCTCTCCGCGGTCGGCAGCATCGCCGAGATCGCGCGCGAGCTGGTCGCCGCGGGCCGCGACGCCACCACCCCGGTGTCGATGACCCAGACCGGCACGGTCACCTCCCAGCGCACGCTGGTCTCCACGCTGGCCGACGTCGCCGCGGACGCCCGGGCGGCCAAGATCGCCGCCCCGGCGATCACCGTCATCGGCCCGGTGGTCGGCCTGCGTGACAGCCTGTCCTGGTTCGAGAACAAGCCGCTGTTCGGCTGGCGGGTGCTGGTGCCGCGCACCAAGGCCCAGGCCGGCTCGCTCTCCAGCCGGCTGCGCGGCTACGGCGCGGAGCCGGAGGAGGTGCCGACCATCTCG
>CAZTHV010000010.1:0-236 GCA_964613165.1 uncultured Marmoricola sp. | reverse complement strand
TGCGCGGCCTGGTCGAGGGCCGCTACGAGTGGATCGCCTTCACCTCGGTCAACGCCGTCCGTGCGGTCCGGGAGAAGTTCGAGGAGTACGGCCTGGACGCCCGCGCGTTCTCCGGACTCAAGATCGCCGCGGTCGGCGACAAGACCGCCGAGTCGCTGCTGGAGTGGGGGCTGCGGTCCGACCTGGTGCCCAGCGGTGAGCAGTCCGCCCGCGGCCTGCTCGAGGACACCCTCGTC
>CAZTHV010000009.1:25380-29860 GCA_964613165.1 uncultured Marmoricola sp. | reverse complement strand
TCTACCGGCAGCTTCAGGGCAACATCCACAAGGTCGGCTTCGACGAGAGCGACCGCCCGGACGCGGTGAAGGTCGAGGGCCCCAAGCAGCCGGTCAACGTGCTGGTGATGGGCTCCGACACCCGCGAGGGGGAGAACGGCAAGGGCATCGGCGGCAGTACGCCGGGCCTGTCGGACACCACGATCCTGTTGCACCTCTCGGCCAACCGGAATTTCGCCTACGGCGTCAGCCTGCCGCGCGACGCGATGGTGCAGCAGCCGGAGTGCGACCGCAAGAACGGCAACGGCACCGATCCCGGTGGCCTGCGGATGTTCAACGCGGCGTACGCCGTCGGCGGCCCGGCCTGCACGGTGAAGACGGTCGAGCACCTCACCGGCATCCGGATCAGCCACTTCGTGGTGGTCGACTTCGTCGGCTTCAGGAACATGGTCAACGCCATCGACGGCGTCACCATCTGCGTGCCGGAGGAGGTCAACGACACCATCGGGCACATCAAGCTGCCGGCCGGCACGTACAAGGTCACCGGGCAGCAGGCGCTGGACTACGTGCGGGTCCGGCACGACATCGGCGCGCCCACCGGGGACATCGGCCGGATGAAGCGGCAGCAGGTCTTCATCTCGGCGATGATCGAGAAGGTCGTCTCGGCCGGCACCCTCGCCAACCCGATCCGGCTGTACAACTTCCTCCAGGCGGCGACCGAGTCGCTGACCACCGATCCGGGACTGGCCAACCTCAAGGTGATGGCCTCGCTCGGCTCGTCGCTGCAGGACATCGGCCTGGGCCGGGTCAAGTTCATCACCGTGCCGTGGCAGCCCTATCCCGCCGACACCAACCGGGTCGAGTGGGCGCCGGAGGCCGACGCGCTGTGGCGCAAGGTCATCTCGGACAAGCCGCTGGGCAGTCAGTTCGACTCGGAGGCGGTGACGCCCGGAGCCGACTCCGGCACGACCGCCTCCGCCGCCCCGACGACCGGCTCGTCGGCCGGTCCATCGGCGCCGTCGTCCCCGACGCCGACGCAGACCGAGGAGCAGAAGAGGGCCGCTGCGCATGCCGCCGGCCTCTGCGCCTGACCGCCCAACCAGTGGACGCCTGGTTACCGGGTAGTTGTGGTCATCTGTCCGGTACCGCAAGATGGCAGCATGAAGGTCGTGGTCACCGGCGGGACTGGCGTGATCGGTCGCGCCGCCGTCTGCGCGCTGGTCGAGGCGGGGCACGATGTCGACGTCGTCTCTCGCTCGCTCCGCGAGTCGCCGGACACGGTGGCCCTGGTGGAGGCGATGGGCGCGCGGCCGCGGCCGGGCGATGTGCTCGACACCGACTCTCTCGTCGAGGCGTACGCGGGCGCCGACGCCGTGGTCAACCTGGCGACCCAGGTGCCGGTCGGGTACGCCGCCCTGCTGCCGCACGCCTGGCGCCGGCACGACGAGCTGCTCACCCGCGGTGTGGCGTCGGTCATCGAGGCGGCCCGCCGGGCGGGCGTGCGTCGGATCGTGCAGGAGAGCGTCAGCACCGTCTACGCCGACCAGGGCGAGGACTGGGTCACCGAGGAGTCGCCGATGGAGATCACCGCGGTGACCGAGCCGGCCGCTGTGGGGGAGTCGCGCGTCCAGGAGTACGCCTGCGAGTCCCGGACCGGCGTCGTCCTCCGCTTCGGCGGCATCGTCGGCGACGACCCGATCACCCGGTTCTGGCTGCGCTCGGCCGCGGGCGGCCGCCCGGTGGGGTTCGGCAGCCCGCAGGGATGGGTTCACCTGGTGCACACCGACGATCTCGGCACCGCCGTCCTCGCCGCGCTGCAGGTGCCCAGCGGCGTCTACAACGTGGGCGCCGAGCCGGTCCGCCGGTCCACCTTGATCGAGGGGTACGCCGCGGCGGCGGGCGTGGGAGGCGGGACCTACCAGGGCCCGCTGATGCGGCGCCTGGCCGGCAGCCGCAACGAGCCGCTGACCCGGTCGCTGCGGGTGGACTCGGGGCTCTTCCGGTCCCGGTCCGGCTGGTGCCCGCGGCGGCCGGTCTTCGAGCCGCACTGGTTCGACGCGGCTGAGCCCGCCCGGCTGGAGGCCCGGTGAGTGACCCGGTCAGCGAGGAGCTGACACCGCAGGAGCGGGCCGCTCGCCGCCGGCGCCTGGCCGAGGTGTTCGGGGATGTCCTCCCCGAGCAGACCGCCGACGACCTCGCCGACTCCGAGGAGCGCTCGGGCTCCGACAAGGCCGCCGAGGACTGGCTGCTCCGGCAGGTGCCGCCACACCACGGCTGACCGACCTTCGCCGAGGCGGCGCGAGTTCATCCCCAAACAACGCCGAGGCGGCGCGGATTCATCGTTAAACGGTGAATCCGCGCCGCCTCGACGACGAGAGACCTCAGCCGTTGCGGGTGGCCAGGAGGTCGCGGATCTCCTCCAGCAGTGCGATGTCGGCGGGCTTGCCCTCCGCCTCGCTGGGGAAGAAGCGCTCCTTGGCCTTGATGAACGGCACGACCACGAAGAAGTAGACGACAGCGGCCAGGATCAGGAACGCCACGACGGCGTTGAGGAAGGCGCCGAAGCTGTTCGCCTCATTGCTGAAGACGTTGCTGGCGCTGTCCGGCATCAGGCTGGTCAGCCAGTTGGTGAACGTGGTCACCACGGCGCCGAAGGACGTGCCGATGATCACCGCGACGGCCAGGTCGACCAGGTTTCCGCGCAGGACGAAGTTCTTGAATCCGCTCATGCGATCTCCTCGAGAATGGGGTCCCCAACGCGCTCACGTTAGCCCGGATCCAGGTTCAGTGCGTCCACAGCACGGTGAGGAACCGCGAGACCGCGGCGGCCGCCACGCTCGCCGCCTCGCTCGGGCGGACGGCGAGGACCACCAGGCGCCCGGCTTCTCCCGCCGGACCGGTGCCGGATGCCGGGCGCGGCACGGTGACCACCAGGGCGTCGCCGGTGACCGACTCGGCTGCCGCGCCGCCTTGCGGGTCGCCGGCCACCAGGGCGATCCGGTCACCCGGCCGCAGCAGCGCGGCGGCCGCCGGGTCGATGCGGACGGCGAGCGCCGACCGGCCGGGGTAGCCGTCGAGCGCCCGTGGGCCGAGCAGCTGTGACCTGGTGATCGGCAGCCCGGCCGGGACCGGCGCGAGGACGGTCCGGCCGACCGCCTCACCGGGTGAGCGGAGCGCGCCGCCGGGCACGCCGTCGGCGGGGTACGCCGCCCGGCGCAGGTCGTCGCGCTCCAGCACCGACCCGGCGGGCAGGTCGGCCGCCGCCGTCCACACCGGGACGGTCTCCGGCGCTGAGCTGACGGCGTGCAGGCCCGCCCAGACGGCCGCCGCGGCCAGGAGCGCGCCGAGGCCACGGCGGTGGATCAGCAGTCGCCGGCGGGCTCGGTCGAGAGGTCGGTCCAGGAGAGACAGGAGTGCGTGCATCCGCTCACCGTAGGTGGGAACCGGCCGGTCCCGCCGAGATGATCCACAGGGGTCAGCCGGCGGTGGTGGCGGCGCTGGTGGAGCTCGACGAGGACTCCTTGGCGGGGCTGGAGGAGCTGGACGAGCCCGAGGTCTCCGACGAGCTCGAGCCCGACGAGTCGGAGGTGCTCGACGAGGAGCTGTCGGCCGCCCGGCTGTCGGTGCGATAGAAGCCGGAGCCCTTGAAGACGACGCCCACCGCGTTGAACACCTTGCGCAGCTTGCCCTGGCACTGCGGGCAGACGGTCAGCGAGTCGTCGCTGAAGCTCTGCACGGCCTCGAAGAAGTGGCCGCACTCGGTGCAGGAGTACTGATAGGTGGGCACGGGTGTCCTCGCTGTGTCCTGGTGGGACGGTTGGCACAAGAGCGACAGGCGCTGGCACTCGCGCCTGTCGACTGCCAATCCTACGTCATTCGGCCGAGACCGCGCAGGTCGGTGCTGCCGTTGCCAGCGTCACACCGGTGCGTGCCCGGCATGGCGGAGGAGTGGGCATACCGGGGTTGTACGTCGAGTGACGACGACGCAGCCAGGCGCGTGCTGTCGCTGACCAACACCGGCACGCATCAGGCCACGGCATCGGGAGACATGCCTTGGCTGCGTGGCCTCATGGGCGCGATCTCCTAGAACCGGATCACGCCGCGCTCGGTCGCCGCCGCGGTGACCCGGCGGTCGTGCGGGGCGGCCGGCACATCGCCGAGCACCTCCTCGGAGTTGAGCACCACGCACACGAAGGTCCCCACCGGCACGCGGCCCAGCGCGCGGTCGTAGGAGCCGCCGCCCCTGCCCAGGCGCATCCCGGTGCGGTCGGCGGCCAGCCCCGGGACGATCACCGCGTCGGCCGTCGCGACGGCGTCCAGACCCAGCGGGGGACCGGACGGCTCCAGCAGCCCACGGCCTGCCCGCTGCAGCGAGTCGGGACCGGCGTACACCGCCCAGTCCAGGTCGTTGTCCGGCCGCAGCAGCGGCAGGATCACCCGCTTGCCGGCGACGACCAGCCCGTCGAGCAACCGGCCGGTGCCCGGCTCCCGGCCGACCGAG
>CAZTHV010000009.1:21761-25370 GCA_964613165.1 uncultured Marmoricola sp. | reverse complement strand
CGGGCAGTACGCGAACGGCTGGCAGGGCGGCATCCCCGTCGTCGGCTACCTGGAGGAGCAGGGCATCGACCCGAACAGCACGACCGAGACGTACGCCGCGACGGTCGCGGCCCGGCGTACCTCGGGGGTCTCCAGGAGCGCCCCGGCGATGGCGGTGCCGCGCTCGGCGAGGTCGGCCAGCGGCATCCGGCCTCGCGCGGTGACCAGCTGGTCGCGCAGCGCCAGCTTGCGCAGCTCGATGTCACTCGCGGAAGGGCCGGTCTCGGTGGGGTTCATCGCGAGGCCAGCCTACGATCGAGGTATGACCGACTCTGCAGTACATGGGGCAGGACCCGGGCTGGCCTTGGCCCGGACCAAGATGGCCGACGCGGGCGTGCATCCGCTCGCCATCGAGGTGTTCGCCCACTACTACCGACTCCTCGAGCGCGGTGAGACCGGCATGATCCCCGAGTCCGCCGTCGAGCCGCTCGACATGCCCGCGCTGGCTGACGCAGAGGTCTCCGAGGAGACCGGACTGGAGGCGCTGCGCACCACCGCCGTGATCAAGCTCAACGGGGGCCTGGGCACCTCGATGGGCATGGAGCGCGCCAAGTCGCTGCTCTGCGTACGCCGTGGAATGTCCTTCCTCGACATCATCGCCCGGCAGGTGCTGCACCTGCGCCGCCAGCACGGCGTGCCGCTGCCGGTGATCTTCATGAACAGCTTCCACACCAGTGCCGACACGCTCGCCGCGCTGGCCCGCTACCAGGACCTGCCGGTCCCGGGGCTGCCGCTGGAGTTCCTGCAGAACCGCGAGCCCAAGCTGCTGGCCGACACGCTGGTGCCGGTGAGCTGGCCCAAGGAGCCGTCGCTGGAGTGGTGTCCGCCCGGGCACGGCGACATCTACACCGCCCTGAACGCGACCGGCCTGCTGGACACCCTGATCGAGGCGGGCTACACCCGGATCTTCGTCTCCAACTCCGACAACCTCGGCGCGGTCCCCGACCCCAGGGTGGCCGGGTGGTTCGCGCAGACCGGCGCGCCGTTCGCGATCGAGGCCGTACGACGTACCGCCTCCGACCGCAAGGGCGGGCACTTCGCGATCCGCAGGAGCGACGGGCGCATCGTGCTGCGCGAGACCGCGCAGACGCCGGAGGAGGACAAGGCCGCGCTGGCCGACTTGGGCCGGCACCGCTTCTGCTCCACCAACAACCTCTGGATCGACCTGGCCGCGCTGCGTCGCGAGCTCGACCGCCGCGACGGGGTGCTCGGGCTGCCACTGATCCGCAACCTCAAGACCGTCGATCCCGCCGACCCGAAGAGCCCGGCCGTCGTGCAGATCGAGACCGCGATGGGCGCGGCGATCGAGATCTTCGAGGGAGCCCGCACCATCGAGGTCGGTCGCGACCGGTTCGTGCCGGTGAAAACTACCAACGACCTGCTGGTGCTCCGCTCGGACGTCTACGAGATCGGCGGCGACTACGTCCTGGACCAGGCGTCTGCCATCGTGCCGTTCGTCGATCTGGACGGCGTCTACAAGTTCGTCGCCGAATTCGACAAGCGCTTCAACGCCGGCGCGCCGTCGCTGCGCCAGGCCACATCGTTCGTCGTGGACGGCGACTGGTCCTTCGGCGAGGGCGTCGAGGTCGTCGGGGACGTCCGCCTCGACGGCGGTCCCGGCCGGGTCGACCCCCACACGGTGCTGACTTCTCCGTAGGGTGAGCCGCATGGGTACGCCGATGCGGGTCGAGGATCATCTCGCGCTGGTCCTGGACCGGATGAGGGAGCTGCCGGCCTACGACCAGCCGATCATGGAGTGTCTCGGGCTGCCGGTGACCGAGACGATCGCCTCGCCGATGTCGCTGCCGGTCTTCGACAACTCCGCGATGGACGGCTATGCGGTCGCCTTCCGCGATGTCGCCGCGGCCACCCGCGACCGGCCGGTGCACCTGCCGGTCGTCGGCGAGATCGCCGCGGGTCAGTCGCAGGTCTACGCGATGTCGCCGGGGACGGCGGTCAAGATCATGACCGGCGCCCCGGTCCCGACCGGCTGCACGGCCGTCGTACCGGTCGAGTGGACCGACAACGGCGTCGCCACGGTGCTGATCTCGCAGGCGCCCACGGAGGGCCAGCACATCCGGCGCGCCGGGGAGGACGTGAGGACCGGCGACCAGCTGATCGCGGCCGGCGAGATCCTGACGACCCGTCACATCGGCCTGCTGGCCTCGGTCGGCATCGGTCGCGTGCCTGCCCGGCCGCGTCCCCGCGTGGTGGTGATGTCGACCGGATCGGAGCTGGCCGAGCCGGGACAGCCGCTGGGGCGGGACCGGATCTACGACTCCAACTCCTTCCTGCTCGCCTCGGCGGTCCGGGCGGCCGGCGCGATCGCCTACCGCGTGCCGGCCAGCCCGGACGACCCGGAGACGTTCCTGGAGGCGCTCAGCGACCAGCTGGTCCGCGCCGACGTCGTGGTCACCAGCGGCGGGATCAGCATGGGCGACTACGACGTGGTCAAGGAGGCGCTGCGCGATCTGGGCACGGTCGACTTCCACGAGGTCGCCATGCAGCCGGGCAAGCCGCAGGGGTTCGGAGTGGTCGGCGAGGACGCCACGCCGATCTTCACGCTGCCGGGCAATCCGGTCTCCTCCTATGTCTCCTTCGAGCTGTTCGTGCTGCCCGCGCTGCGCAAGCTGATGGGGCGTACCCCGTACAGCAGGCCGCTGGTGCGGGCCCGGCTCAGCCAGGCGGTGCGCTCGATCCCCGGCCGGCGGCAGTTCCTGCGCGGCCGGGCGGAGACCGGGTCGGGGGGCACCAGGGTGACCCCCGTCGGTGGCCCGGGGTCGCACCTGCTCGGCGGTCTGGCCCAGTCCAACGCGCTGATCGTGCTCGACGAGAAGCTGGAGGGCGTCGCCGCTGGCACCGACGTCCCGGTGATCTTGCTGGACCGGGAGTTCTGATGGACGAGCCGCGGCTGACCCACGTCGACGAGGCCGGCGCCGCCCGGATGGTCGACGTCTCCGGCAAGGAGGTCACCGCGCGCGAGGCGACGGCGACCGGACGGGTACTGGTGTCGGCCGAGGTGATCGCGCTGCTGCGCGGAGAGGGAGTGCCCAAGGGAGACGCCCTCGGGGTGGCGCGGGTTGCCGGCATCATGGCGGCCAAGCGGACGCCGGACCTGGTGCCGCTGTGCCACCCGCTGGCGATCTCCGGCGTGACCGTCTCGCTCGACGTGGAGGACGACGCGGTCGCGATCGCCGCGACGGTGCGCACCAGCGATCGCACCGGGGTGGAGATGGAGGCGCTGACCGCCGTCTCGGTGGCCGCGCTGACCGTGGTGGACATGGTCAAGGCCGTCGACAAGGCGGCGATCATCACCGACGTGCGCGTGGAGACCAAGACCGGCGGGAAGAGCGGTCCGTGGCGCCGGGAGTGAGCACGGCAGCGCGGGGCGCGAGCCGCTCCACGTCGCGGGCAGAGGAAGATCTCCGTCACCTGGTGCGGGGGATCTTCCTCTGCCTGGGGCGGTGCGCTGCGCGGCGCGGGCGCGAAGGGGGCGCGGTGTGAGCGAGCGCCTGCCGGCCGCGGTCGTGGTCGCCTCCAATCGCGCGGCGGCGGGGGTGTACGAGGGCA
>CAZTHV010000009.1:21392-21751 GCA_964613165.1 uncultured Marmoricola sp. | reverse complement strand
GACACGACCGGCCCGATGATCGTCGAGGCGCTGCGGGCCGACGACTGGGCGGTCGGCGATCCGGTGGTCGTGCCCGACGGCGATCCGGTGGCGGCGGCCATCCGCGCGGCCGTCGATGCCGGAGCCCGGGCGGTGATCACCACGGGCGGCACCGGGCTGACGCCGACCGACCTGACCCCGGAGGTGACCAGGCCGCTGCTGGACCGGGAGATCCCCGGGATCGCCGAGGCGGTGCGGGCCTACGGGGTCGCGCACGGTGTGTCGACGGCGGCGCTCTCCCGCGGGCTCGCCGGGACGGTCGGGTCGGCCCTGGTGGTCAACCTGCCCGGATCGACCGGGGGAGTGCGCGATGGCCTCGC
>CAZTHV010000009.1:2455-21382 GCA_964613165.1 uncultured Marmoricola sp. | reverse complement strand
GGTCGTCGTACCCGTGCTGCGACACGCCGTCGAGCAGATCGCCGGAGGCGACCATGAGCGGGGTGCCGGGGGCGGCCATGAGCGGGGTGCCGGGGGTGGCCACGAGCGCGGGCCTGGCTCGTGAGCGCCGGCTGGCCGGCGGAGCTGACCTGGGGGCCGCTGCGGCTGCGCCCGATCTCCCAGCGTGACCGGACCGCATGGCGGCGGCTCCGGCAGCGCAACGCCGCCTGGCTGAGCCGGTGGGACGCGACCACCCCGCCCGACGCCGACGGCCGGCCGCGCACCTTCGGTGCGATGGTGCGCTCGATGCGGAGGGAGGCGCGTGCCGGCCGTCAGCTGCCCTTCGCGATGGAGTACGACGGCCGCCTCGTCGGTCAGCTGACCGTCAACAACGTGGTGCGCGGGTCGGCACAGTTCGGGTCGATCGGCTACTGGATCGACGAGGCGTACGCCGGACGCGGGCTGACCACGCGGGCCGTCGCGATGGCCGTCGACCACTGCTTCTTCGCCGTACGGCTGCACCGGGTCGAGGTGGCGATCCGGCCGGAGAACTCCGCCTCGTTGCGGGTCGTGGAGAAGCTCGGCATCCCCGAGGTCGGCTATGCCCCGCGGTACCTGCACATCGACGGGGAATGGCGCGACCACCGGCTCTTCGCGATCTGCCGGGAGGACTGCCCGCAGGGGCTGCAGTCGCGGCTCGGCTGACGGGGTGGATCACAGGTTCACCGGTGATTCCTCCGCTTCGGAGGCGTTGCAGCACCCACGAAGCGGCAGCAACTCCTTTCGAGCGAAACACCGGCAGTGAATGCCCAAGTCACTCCCGTCACAGGAGTGTTCTCGCGACACACCGGCCCGCCTCCGAGTCGGGCGCCGCGTGCGCTCCTACGCTCGTGCTCGTGGACCTGTCAGGAATCATCTTCGTCGTGGTGGCGGCCGGCTGGGGCATCTACCTGCTGCCCAAGGCGGTCAGGCGGCACGACGAGCACAGTGCGCGCCCAGTGGACTCCTTCTCCGACTCCGTCCGGGTCGTGGGTCGCACCGGTGCGACCCCGGCCGCTCCCGCTCCTGTCGCCCGCCGGCACACGATCACCCGGGCGACCGCCCGTCGCGCCGCCCGCCGCCGTCGCCGGGTCCTCGGCCTGCTTCTGCTGGCGCTGCTCGCGACCGTGGGCACGTCCTACTTCGCAATGACGCCGTGGTGGTCGACGGCGATCCCGGCCGCTCTGATCGTGATCTTCCTGGTCGTTGCCCGGATCACGGTCCGTGCCCAGCAGACGCGCCGCGAGGCCGCCGCCTTCGAGGCCGCTCCGGCCCCGTCGGCCGCGCTGCCCGTCGTCATCGAGCCGGACCTCGGCGCCGAGGACACCGCCGCCATCTCCCGCGAGGAGCTGGCCGCCGCGGTTGCCGATCCGATCCCCGACGACGGCGGCCTGTGGGACCCGGTCCCGGTGACCCTCCCGACGTACGTCCACAAGGCGCGCGCCCACCGCACCGTCCGCACCATCGAGCTCGCCGACATGACCTCGTCGGGCCACGACGCCGCCGACACCGCCCTCGCCCGCAAGACCGAGGCGGCCGCCTCCGCCGAGGTCTCCGCCGGCGACGCCGAGAAGCGCAAGGTCGCCGGCGCCTGATTTCGGTGCCCCGCACCGCGGTGGTACCTTCTTCCTCGCGCCCGAGCGGCGCATGGGGCTGTGGCGCAGTTGGTAGCGCGTCTCGTTCGCAATGAGAAGGTCAGGGGTTCGAATCCCCTCAGCTCCACCGAAACCGCTGGTCAGAGGCCATGCACGGATCCTGAATAAGGAGACGGGCATGGCCTTTCAGCATTTAGTCAGAATTTTGCTACCTGGTCGGTTCCTTGACAGCCGCTCGTTGAGTAGCGAGGGTTGGCTCGCCCAGCAGCTGCGCCGCTATACGACTGGGATGACGACATCACCGCTCTACCTGCTGTCGAGGAACCTACCTCCACCACTACCGGTCGCTCTGCCGAGTGGCTTGACCTCTGACGATGCCGATCGGATTGCTGAGGCCACCGCAGCGGCGCGCACCGAGTCGACCCGCAAGATCTACGCCTACCTCTGGGGCCAATGGGCGCACTGGTGCGCCAGCCGCGACCTAGCGCCCTTGCCCGGAGACCCGGCAGCCCTGTCTGCATTCCTGACTGAACGAGCCGCCGAAGGCATCGCCGTGGTCAGCCTCAACGTGACCTGCACCGCGATCCGGCACGTCCACCGGATGCACGAGCTGCCTGACCCGGTCGCCACCGAGACCGTCCGCCAGGTTCGCCTCGGCCTACGCCGCACCTACGGCACCGCACCTCGACAGCTCGCCCGCCCCCTGGCCACCGAAGACATCCGCCAGATCGTCACCCACATCGGCCGCACCGACCCACGCGGGATCCGCGACGCCGCGATCATCCTGCTCGGCTACGCCTCCGCCATGCGCCGTTCGGAGATCGTCGGACTCGACCTACTCGACATCCGCGAAGAACCCGGCGGAGTATTGGTGACCATCCGGAAATCGAAGACCGACGAACAAGGTCACGGGCAGATCGTCGCCGTGGCCCGCGGCAAACACCCGACTACCGATCCAGTCGCCGCGCTCGCAGCCTGGCGCAAGCTCCGCGGCCACCAGCCCGGGCCGCTGTTCACCCGCTTCTACCGCAGCCAGATCAGCCTCCAAGCTCTCGCCGGCGAATCCGTGAGCCGCATCCTTCGCAGACGCGCCAAAGAAGCAGGCCTCGACGCCGAACGCATCACCGCCCACTCCCTGCGTGCCGGCCACGCCACCACCGCCGCCCTCGGCGGCGTTCCGCTCGCTCGGATCGCGGCCCAAACACGGCACAAAGACTTGGCGGTGCTCGTCAATCGCTACATCCGACCGCTTGAGGCCCTGGCCACGACCTCAAGCTGCGACCTCGGTCTCTGAGTGCGGCAGTGCTGGTGCTTTCGGGTCCTCAGTCCTCCGGGAGCAGGGGGCCGAGGATCTCGGCCACCTCGTCCATCCCGTACCGGGACTGGAGCTCGGCCAGCACTTCGGGCGGGGTCCGTGGGGGAGTAGTCATCCGTGCCGCCATCGCCACGAGAGCACGGACACCGGCCTCAGGATGGGCGAAGACGGTGTTCGCTGCGAACTGATGGGGATAGGCGACGTCGATCGCCGCCTCCTGCAGAGCGGCTGAGGCCTTGAAGCCGGCGCGCTTGTCGTCAGTCACGATCGCGTCCGCCTTCCCGACGATCGCGGCGTGGGCGACGTGTCCGTCATCAGAATCGTCGAGCCCGTAGGCGTATCCGCGGCCCTTCGGTGCGTTCACTTCCGCGCCGGGGAAGGCCTGCCGCATCTGCTCGAACAGATGCCGTCGGCGCTCGGCACTGCCGTTCCGGCCGCGCTTGGCATCCAAGCCCGCCAGCACGTAGTCCAGCTCAAACAAGATCCCCGAACCCCACAGCGGCGCATAAGCCTCCTCGGCGGCGAGCTGCAGCAGGAAGTGACGCTGCAGGCTCGGTACCAGAGCACAGGTGTCGAGGACGACGCGGTACATCCGCCCAGCCTGTCAGAACCCGCGGACGCTCACTTCTGCCGGCGCGCCTGCTCAAGCAATCCAGCAACCTCATCGGCATCGGTTTCGTCGTACTCCGCGGAGCTTTCGGTGATGAACCGATTGCGCTGTGCCCGGAGCTCCTCGCGGTAGGCGAGTACGTCAGCTAGCCGGAGCTTGCGACGCACGGCACCAGGCACATGCGCCGACAGCTCACCATCCTCGATCAGCTTCACCACCGTCGGGCGGCTCAATCCAAGAATCTCGGCAGCTTGCTGGGTCGAGATCTCTTGGTCGCGGGTGAGGATGCTGATCGACTGCCCATGACTCAACGCCTGGACAACTTGCTTGAGGATGGCATGCAGCTGCTCGGTGAGTTCGACACTGTCGTGCTCATCTGCGCCGCTGAGGAAGAAGACCGGCTCGGGGGAGGAGCCATGGCGTGCCTCATGAGCCTCCAGAAAGCTCAGCACCTTCGCCAGGTCATCGGCCTCGGCCGGCGCCGGGCTGACGACATCGGCTGCAGCAGCGGTGGTCATGATGTCACTCCTCGTTCGTCGCAGACTTCACGGTAGCACAGTTGCGAAAATTACGAAAGAGATGCCTGGAGGAAGGGCGATATGGAACAGCGCTCACCGAAGCGCAAACATGGGTGCTCGACACGCTTCTAAAGCAAAACGCGCGAAATCCGTGGTTTCCTGAAGTGGTCGGCTAGACTTCTCGTACTTGACCTCAAAGGAGCACCTGATGGAAGACGGCCGCCGCTGGGCGATCGAGGCGTTTGGTGGGCACGGTGTCTACATCCGCGACCTTATCCCGCAGCTCGTTCGTGAGGAGCACACGGCGTCAGCGGATGCCCAGGAAGCGTCAGGGCATCGCAGCAAGGGTGTCTACGGCGAGTTCTGGCGAGGAATCCTTGAGAAGTTCGAGCAGTTCGGCGCCCTGCCCGGAGCCACGCTGATCCGCCCGGGACAGGCGCCTTACAACATCCCAGTCGTCAACGGTGTGGCCTTGTTTCCTTGGCGCTATGGACGCGGTCGCGACGGAGATCTCGCGGACACCCCGTTCGCTATTTCTGACGCACGGACCGCGATGTTTGACCTGAGCGGAGTGGAGACGCAGCCAGAACTCAACCTGGGTCTGCCTCGGCCGCAACTCACTCCCGAAGAGCAGGAGCTCGCCGACCTGGTCGAGGCTGCGATGGCCGACGCCGCTGTGACCGCAGGCAAGCTGGTCGTCGTGGCGATCTCGAGCTCGGTGATCGGCCTACACGACATGACGTGGGGCGACGTCACCCTGACAGGAGACGGGTGCCTGGCGTGGGGCTTCAGCGAGAACTTGATGGAACTCAGGCCGGCCAAGCCGTTCGCGGTGCCCGACGCGGGCAAGACCTTCACAACCGGCGAGCCGCCAGCCAAGGACCTCGGACTCCAGGGTGAGGACGAAGACGAGGCGGCAAGCGACGACCTCGGCGATGACTGACGATCTGCACGCAGAGTTCAAGCTCTTCGCTCACCAGGGCGCGCGCAGTTACGAGGCTGTCGCGCGAGCGTTCGAGCCGTCGCGACTGACTCAAGCACGCGTTCTTGCCGAGCTCACCAAGGCCGAACTGGCCGAAGCGGTAGGTGTTTCTGCTGCAGCTGTTGGGCAGTACGAATCGGGAGCGACCACGCCCAGATCGGACCTGCTGCCGATCCTCGCGCGCGAACTCACGGTCCCGGTCGAGTTCTTTGCTACCGGGCGTCCTTTGGGCCGTCTTGACGCAGCTGACGCGCACTTCCGATCTCTAAGGTCCACTCGCGCCAAGGATCGAGCCAAGGCAGCGACCCACGCAGAGCAAGTGTGGGAACTGACCTACGCGCTTGAAAAGCGCGTGCGCCTCCCCGCTGTCTACTTGCCCGAGGTGCCAGAAGGGACCACCCCCACAGAAGCAGCGCAAGCTGTTCGACGGGCCTGGAACATTGCGCCAGGACCCATGGCTCACCTGGTCGCAACGATCGAAGCCAATGGGATCGTGGTCACTTTGATCCCTCTGACGAACGACGCGATCACCCGGGTTGACGCCTACTCCACGGACGCGCTGGGCCGGCCCCTCATCGTCGTCACACCCGAACGGGCAGCGTCGATCTACCGTTACCGATTCACCTGCGCCCACGAGCTTGGACACCTGCTCTTGCACCCCAACCCACTGCCAGGAGATCGGCAACAAGAACGCGAAGCCGATGAGTTCGCGGCAGAGTTGCTGACACCGCGAGCACAAATTGAACCCCTGCTGCCGCGCACCATTCGGATGGCGGTCCTCGAAAACCTCAGCATCGCCTGGGGAGTTTCGGTCGAGTCTCTGATTCGACGGATGGGCGAACTCCGCATGGTTTCGGAAGCCTCAGTGCGACGCGCCTACCAGCGCCTGCACGCCATGGCTGACTTCCGTCGGGAAGAACCGGTCGCCACATACCGCGGCGAAGTGCCCTCGCTCCTCAAGGAGGCACTCACCCTCGCCGAGCAGCATGGCCTGAGCCGAGCCGAACTTGCCTTGGAACTGTGCTGGTCCACCGGCCACTTGAGCGAACTCCTAGGAGAACCAGACACCCGACCCGAACTCCAGATCGTTCGGTAGGAACAAAGACTGATGCCCGACTCTGACGACCTTGGACCCGATCCAACATCACAAGCGCTCCTCCGCTTGGTGCCGAAGCTCGGCCCCGTCGTCGCGACGTGGCGCCAGGAAATGCACGAGCGCAAGCAAAGGCGTGCCGAGCAGCTCGGGGCAGCGGCAGCCGAAGGCGTCGGCGTGCAGCAACTCTTCGAACAGATCGCGAGCGATGAGCGGATCACGGACATGTTCAACGCCGCGGTCGAAGCCTCAATCGCCACCAGCTCAGATGCAAAGATCCGACTCCTGGGCCGTGCGCTCGCTGCTGGAGCAACTGCGTCTGACGAAGCCAAGGTCGACGAGGCCGAGCAGCTACTTCGCATTGCACTCGACCTCGATCCGGTCGACCTCCGCGCGCTGCGTGCGCTCGAACGCTGGCACGTGAGCAATGCCGCTCATACGGTTGCGTACGCGCTCGACATCAGCTCGGCCATCGCCGGCCCCATCGTCGTCCGGCTCGAGCGCCTCCACCTCCTCAGCGTCGAGCGCATTGCGTCGATCTCCGACAAGAACGACCCCGACGACGACCAAGTGAACCTGGACGAGGAGTGGGGCGTCACCGACACCGCCACAGCACTGATGGATCTGCTACACCAGGAAGAGCATGCATCCAAGCCGGAAACTCCTCGCGCTTCCGGCGCCCCATGGTCAGGGTTCACCGAAGCACAAGTCATCGAACTCGAGCGACTCGCACAAATGAGCGGATTCGAATGGCGCGGCAAGCGTGAGCCGAACCGGCCGGTGTTCAAGACGCTGGTCAGACTGGACCTTCTCGGTGTGCCGTACACCGAGGTTCGCCGTGCCATGCGATCGATCGGATTCGACCGGACTCGGCTTGAAGACCTTGATCATTGGTCCGCGACTCGAGCTTGAAGGACTAGCGTCTGCAGGCGTCACGCAAACCTTCATTCTGCGTTCAGTCTGGGCCGGCCGGCGGTACGGTGACGCTGCTTCCGGACGCGTATAGCAAAGGGCTCCACGTGAGCATTCGTGACTTCGCCGCTCGGACGGCACCGATGTGGATGCCCGAGCTTCCTGGTTCGTGGCGAGGAAGGCGGCGAGATGGTCCGGGCCCTGCAGCTCGAGCAGGTTGTCCTGCACGGCATCAAGAAGGCGCTGCGCGGCTCGGGCATCGAGCCTGACCTGACTGACGAGGAGTCACCGCTATCCGACCAAGTGCGCGTCTTCCTCGAGACGCAGCTGAGTTCGGCGATGAAGCACCGTCGCGAGATCGTCGAAGAGCCGAACATGTCAACGCTTCCGAACCTGATCCGCGACGTGTGGTCGGGCACGACCAGCCTCCTGGACGCATCCCAGGTGCTAGCTCGGAACCTGCAGTCGACCCAGCCAGGTATCGGGTCGGAGGGTTTGCTGATGATCGCGAAGACTCGGTCAGCGGACGGTCCAGGCTTCTTGGTCGCCAAGCTCGAACACGAGAAGGGCACCTCCGCGGAGCTGGAGACCAACGATGCCGGCAAACGCGTGTTCGCCACCACGTTCCTGGATAACCTGTTCTTCACAGAGGGGTCGAAGGTCTACAAGATCGGGTACTTCCCGCTGCCCGCCGATGTCACGGCTCCGCTGCCTGCGTTCGTAGTCGACCGGCAGGTGTCCGGGACGGACGTGGCGGTGTACTTCCGCGAGACCTACCTGGGGTGCGCCTGGAAGGAGAAGCCGGAGATCATGACCGAACGGTTCATGAACACCGTTCAGGCGTGGATCGACACCGTGGCCGATCCGGAGAAGCGTTCTCGTTACCAGCTGGCGCTCATTACCGAACTTCAGAGCCGCGACGATTTCTTGTCGATGTCCGGGTTCGCGTTCCGCTACCTCGACGACGGCGACCGGGACTCATTTACGCGGCATGCGAGCCAGACGCTCCCGGCTGCGAACCTGACGAAGGACTTGACGTTGGTCGAGACGCGGATCGCGAACGTCCGTCTGGACACTCGGTCTGGGACGGTCGTCATCGCGACGCCGCAGGCAATCGACGATGGCATCGTGACGGTGAAGAACGAGCCGAGCGGCGCGACGGTCATCACGGTCGCCGACGAGATCACGAAGACCTCGGGCACCGGCCGCTTCAAGCAGAGCTGACATGAGCGTCGAGGGAACCGACCCGGATGCACTGATCCGGCGGTTCGTCGAGTACAAGCCGCGTCTCGACGATGCTGCCTCCGACGTCGCGGAGCTCCTGAAGGAACTCCTCGCGGGCGCGGCGATCCACGCGACCGTCACCTCCAGGGTCAAGGACGTCGAGAGCTTCCGCGGCAAGATTGCGTTCCGAACCGACTACACGGACCCGTGGGCGCAGATCACTGACAAGGTCGGGGTGCGCGCCATCGTGCACCGCACCAGCCATGTGGACGACATCCACCGCCTCATCGCTGAGGACGGCCGCTTGGAGATCTACGACGTCACCGACAAGCGCGGGATCCTCGACGACAACGTGCTCGGGTACTCCGGCCTGCACCTGGACCTGCACGCCCCTGAACGCGACGGCGACTCCGAGCGGGTGCCGGTGGAGCTGCAGATCCGGACTATCGCTCAACACGCTTGGTCGGAGGTCTCCCATAGGTTGTTGTACAAGCCTCAGGCTGAACTTGATCCGGAGGACCGTCGAGCGGTCTGGCGGCTTGTAGCCCTCGTGGAGGTTTTTGACGGGGAGGTGGCGCGGGTGATGGAGAAGCTGCCCGACGACGTGCCCGCCGACGCCATGGCCGTCACGCTGAGTGCTGCGGAGTTCGACGAGATCATCGCTGCGCAATACGCCAGGTTCGAGTCGAACGAGTGGCAGCGTGAGCTCACCGGTCTCATCGTGCCAGCCCTCCTGGAGGCGCTCTCACCTGAGGACCACGCCACGTACGCGGCAGCGACGAACGCCTGGGTCAGCGAACAGCATGGGTGGCTGAACGACCTGTACAACCGATGCGGGCCTGGAAGCTCGATGGGCACGGTCTCGGACTACGTGCTTTGGTCTCAGCCCGAGAGCATCGGCATCCTCGAAAGCCTTGCTCACCGTCCGTGGGCGCTCGTCGCTGCGTGGCGGCAGCATAGCCTTCCTGACGCGTGGTTGAAGCCCTTTGAGGCCGTCGGCACCGAGGTCGATCTCGGCCTTGCGTAGCACCCGAGCAGGTCGCGGATCTCGTGGACCTGCCGGTGACGATCTGGTTCAACCAGCCGGCTGCGTTCCACTTCTGACCGTTCGACGACCGCTCACCTGGTAGACCAACGACCGGTCGTTTCCACGCACCCCAGCCGCAACGGCCAGGAGCCTTGCGTAGAGGTCTGCGGTTCACGGGAAAGGCGTTAGGCCGCGTCCTCCTAGGTTCGTAGGGTTGCGGCATGGCCGAAAGTGACGTCCCGGACCCGGATCGGGGCATGTGGGACGTGTTGTACGAGCACATGTGGGAGCTCTGGATCGGGCCCGCGGTCGAGGAGCGCAGGTCTGACCTCATGCCCGAGACCCCGCGGAAGGTTGTCGTGGAGCTGCCGCCCGGCGGGCCCGTCATCGTCCGGCTTGATGAGGAAGCGGACATCGAGGCCAGGTTCACCTCGACGCGTGCGATCCAGGCCGGTGAGGAGGTGTACCTCGAAGACATCGGCGAGCTGCACGGCGTGAAGCCGATGGGTGTCGGCGAGAACAGCGGCTGGGTCTGTTTCTTCCGACTGCCCGATGGGCGGACCTCGATCGCTTTCGACTTCACCTACAACCGGGCCCGAGCTCGGATGCTGCTCGGGCGGGCAGCTGAGTTCTTGGAGTCTGCGCGCGAGAAGGCGGAGGCGTCGCTCGCGGTCTGCCTGGACAACGCGTTCTCGGCCGCCGAGCTGGGGGTGCAGGTCGAAATGCTCGTGATGCAGCAGGAGACCGACAACCACAAGGTCCGCGGGAAGTGGCTGGCGAACTGGTCGGAGAACGGGAACTCGCCGAAAGAGCACTCGAGCGCTCTGTGGAGGCTCGCAGACCTCCGGAAGCAAGCGCGGTACGGGTCCGTGCCGGTCGTCATGGAGCCGCAGCAGCTTGGGCGACTGTTGGGCGTGGTCGAGGAGATGCTGGAGCACGCGCGGGTCCGGGTTGAGCCGGTCGCACTGACACCGCCGACGGAAGCGAGCTAGCTCTCGCCGCGCCTGGCGAGGGTTCGCATCAGCTCGATAGTGGACAAGTACGTCCAGTAGAGCCAGTCCAGGTACTCGTCGGCGTAGTCGTCGTGCTGGTCGACATTGTTGTGCCGAATCGAGAACTTGTTCGCCGTCTCGAACAACATGCCCTCGTCCCTCGACAGCAGATGCTCCTTGACTTGGCCACGGATCCCCTCGAGTTCGTGCGCCAGAGCCCGACAAGCGTCCTTCTTGTCCTGCCGGTTGGCACCACGGGACCGGTAGGTCGCGACCGCGCGTGCGACCGGGTCGCTGGCCGGATCCTCGACCTCAGTCAAGATGCGGTGGGTAAGGTCCGCACGGGCCTCGTCAGCGACATGGACCAAGAGCCCGATGTCGTCGCCGTCCTCGGCAAGTCGCAGGTCCAGCGCGGTGCGCGTGAACAGCTCGTTGACCTTCCAGCGGTATAACGCCTGACCGGGCTCTGTCGCAAAGTCCGAGTAGTGCCAGTCCTCACCATACGAGTGGAACGTTCGCTGCCGCGGACGGGAGATGCAGTCGTGCAACACCTCAACGTAGGTGTAGAAGTCATCGACTGGCAGCCCGCCGGCAGGGATGGTGATGGGCCACTGCATGAGCGCGCCGGACCGTCGGGTCAGCTGCCTGGTCAGGTCCTTGTTCCGATCCTGCCAGCTGTTCCCGTCTACGCAGGCACTCGTGGACATGAGGTCGAAGTAGCCGTCCTCGTCGAACTGGTTCACCAGCAGCAGCCACTCGTCCTGAAGTGCGAGCTCGGTCAAGGCGCTCCCAGGCGGCCCTGGTGCAGCGTGCCGGTGACGCCAGTACGGGCGCCGCTCCTTCGGGAGCTGGTCGGCGTTGTCGCCGAGCTCGCGCAGGAACTGGGAGGTGGCGTCGAATCGGTCGCCAGTCCACGCGCTGCTTCCCGGACCGGCTTGCTCGAGATCACGGACGGGCTGCGGACCGGCCATGGCCTCGTGGAGGAGGGCCTCCCCACGGCGTTGCATGTCTTGGGCGTTGGCTGAGGCTGCAGCCAAGTACGCCTCGGCGCGGAAGATCTCGGGCGGCCACTCGAGGCGGTAGTCGGGTCCGTAGGTAGGCATGTGTCTCATTCAGGTTGGCGTGGGCCAGTGGGACCTTACCGTGGTTGTCGAGTTGCTCTTTGGCGGGCATTTCGGGAATTCCCTGCATCGGTAGTGCTACGGCCCGATCGGGCGTCATCGGTTCTTCAGGGTTGCCATGACCCAGGGGACTGCGTCCTTGGTGAACCCGGGCTCGTTGACTTGAAATGAGTTGAGCAGTGGCGACTCGCCCTTCTTGTGTCCGATGAAAGTGCCGTCAGACCGGCGCCCGGGCGGGACCGTCACGTCGAGCAGACCGAGCCGCTCCAGCAGGGACTGGGTGCCGTAAGCGTCAGGGGACAGGCCGTAGTGCCGGATGCGGGTGTCGCCCTCAAGCCAGATGGGTGACGTCGCCGCCGTGTCGGCCGGTGATGCGGCCCAGACCGCGAACAGCATCGCGACCTCCGAAGGCGTGAGCGCGGCGAGCCAACCATGCAGAAAGAACGAAGCTGGCACCGAGAACGTCTGCTCATCTGGCGTTGGAACGGTGTACCAGCTACGGGACGCTCGGCCGAGGTAGCCCGTCTCGGCCATGAGCTCGAAGTCCTTGAGCTTCCCGCGCGCCTCGTCCCCGTAGGGCAGGCTCACGAGGCGAACCTCGTTGTCGGCCAACTTCTTCACTGCGGTCTCAAGCTGCCGAACACGGTTCGTCTCGATGATGCGGCTCGTGGACCCGGCGCGATGTTCCGCCGGCACCACCATCAAGTCGGTCCACGGGCGGCGCCCCTCAGGCGCGTCCGGGGCAGCGATGGGCCGCCCGACTGGAGGGATCTTCCCAGGTACTGCCTCGCATTGGGCGACGAAAAGCATCGTCAGGTACAGCGATTGGGCCACACCGCGGGGGTAGATGAGCCGCGTTGACGGCGGACGCAGCGGCCGGGGCGGAAGCTTCCGGTCACTGAACGGGCCCGGCGCCGGCCTCTCGCGACGCGCGTACGGTCGCCGGAATGCGATGCGATCGGGCTTGAGGCCCGCCTCCCAGATCTTCGTGAGTTGGGTGCACGCATCCGCCGGCTGACGGTCCTTCGTGAGGGCCTTCAGCCGCTCGATCCGCGGACCTTCAGGTTGGGGGTCAGGTTTTTTCGGCATCTTGTTCCTTACGGACTGACCTGTCCGTAAACAGCCGTGCCCTCGATCGACTTCATCGCCTTGCGCTCGGACAGATCAATCTGTGGAACCACTTTACGCCCTACGCCAAGATCGTGCCTCACCCTTGGTTGTGAAGCCCGCCGAAGTGGCGGGGTAACCAGGAGGCTCGAGACATGGACTGGCTGCAGACCCCGGCGTCGACCGCCGGTCTCGGGTGGCTGCTTCTTGCTTGCGCCGTCCTCGTCCTCGTCCTGGCCGCAGTTGTCCTCGCGGTCGTCTCGGTCTGTGGTTCCTCGGTGCGCTCGAAGCGTGCGCTGGTGGTCCTGCAGGAGCTGACGCGGATGGTGGCTGCGCTGCGGAAGGCTCCGCCACCGACCTAGGTGCTCGACTCAGCCCAGGTCGGCGGTCGGGTCGCGACGCCTCCGTCGTTGAAGCCGTTTCGACTATGGGCCGGGCTGGATTCGGTGCAGTTGGCTGCAGAGGCCGGGATGTACCGGAAAGTCAGCAGAAACTGCGTTCGAAAACCTCCGAGTACATCCGAGTACATAGGCTAGCCTTGACGACCAGAAGATCTCAGATCCGTTGCAGGGCTGCTGATTGCGTGTTTTGGGCCGAGAGAGACCGAGATCCATCGAGGACTCGATGGGCCCCGCCCTTTCGAGAAGGTCAGGGGTTCGAATCCCCTCAGCTCCAGGTAGTCGAGAACGAACCGGTGGCTTCCGCTGAACTCCTTGACGAACTCGTCGACGGCCTCACTGCTTCCGTTCTCGGAGCGAGCACGCGCGGAGAGGGCTGCCAGTTGGAGCCCGGCGGCCCATCCCTCGGTCCGCTCCTCCAGCGCGCCTACCTGCTCTGGTTCCAGGCTCAGGTCCATCACGGCTCCGAGGAACTCGTCGGCCTCTTCTTGGGTGAAGCGGAGGTCTGCGGCCCGTACCTCAAGTAGCTGGCCCCGGGTTCTCATGCGCGCGAGCGGCAGTGGCGGGTCAGCCCGAGTGGTCATCACCACGGTCACCTGTGGGGGAAGGTTCTCCAACAGGAATCCGACCGCCTCATGGACGGCTGAGGAGTCGGCACGGTGGTAGTCGTCGAGCGCGACCACGGTGGCCCCGGGGACCTGGTCGAGGTCGTTCAGAAGGCTCGCGACAACGTCCTCCGCCAAGGCGTTGCTGTCAGCTCCCAAGAGCGCCGTGGCTTCGTGTCCAACGTCCGGGCTGGTTAGTCCGAGCGAGGCGACCAGTGCGGGCAGGAACTGCTGGACGTCGGCATCAGCCTCGTCGAGAGAGACCCACGCGACTCGACTGTCGGGTGCGGCTGCGAGCCATTGAGTCAGGAGCGTGGTCTTGCCGAAGCCGGCGCCTGCTGCGATGAGAACCAGCCGCGGGCGCCCACCTCTGTTTCCGAGGAACGGGTTCGTCAGACGAGCACGCTCGACGAGCGTTCGTCGGGGAAGCGGGACCCGTAGCTTGGTGCCCAGGACTGGCATCTTCCACACGCTAGTGGCCGAAGGTTGCGGTCACGCGGAAACGGCGCCCAACAGACAGTTGGGCCCCGCAGCGTCTTGGGTCGGCGCGGACTCGCTGCGGCTTGGAGTGCGGGCAGAGAGTGACCGGTTGAGCTGGTTTCGGATCGGCTCGCCGACTTGCTCATCGCGGCAGGGTCCGGACAGCCAGCCACAGGGCACCGCCTGGCAGGTGCCCCGTGGCTGACCGTCTGGGTCAGCTGTCCGGATCAGGGCTGGCGCAAGCGCACCGAGGGGAAGTCGACCGGCACCTGGAGGGCGATGTTCACGTAGTTGGTGAACAGGTTGAGGGCGACCTGGCCGATGACCTCGACGATGTGCTCGTCGTCCCACCCTTGGTCGCGTACGGCCTGCACGTCCGCATCGGTGACCTGGCCCCGCTGCTCCACGAGCTTGAGGGCAAAGGCCAGCAGCGCGGCGATCTTCGGGTCATCCGAGAGACCGGTCTGGGCGGCCTGGAGCTGCTCGGGGGTGACGCCCGCCTTCTGCCCGAGCGCGGTGTGTGCGGCCAGGCAGTACTCGCAGGAGTTGCGGTTGGCCACCGCGACCGCGATCTGCTCACCGATCGCCGGGCCCAGGCTGCCGCCGCCGAAGGCCCCGAAGGATCCCCACATGCTCGCGAGTGCGGCAGGGGAGTTGGCCACAGCCCGGAACATGGCCGGGACGGTGCCGAAGGCTCCGTGGATCTGGTCGAGATGGTCCTTGACCGGTCCGGTCACGGAGTCGCGGTCGATGAGCGGGACCTGGGACATGGGGTGCTCCTTGGTTCTTGAGGACGATGACGTCCCGCGCCAATGGCGAGACACCTTCACCTTCCCGTCGAAGTTCGGACGATGGGAGCTGTTTCGTCTCGACTACATGCCAAATCGTCTGACATGCTCCTGGGGTGCCGTCACTGGATCGGATCTCGCCACTGCTCGAACGGTTCCGGGTGCGCACCAAGCTGTTCCATACCGGCCCGCTGTGTGGAGTCACGAGGTTCGGGGCCCAGCCCGGACGCGGGTTCCTGCACGTGCTGCGGCGTGGGGAGATGGAGGTGACCCACCAGGATCCCGACGGCGGGGGAATGGTGCGGATCGCGATCGACCGGCCCAGCCTGATCTTCTACCCGCGTCCATGGGGGCATGCCTTCCACAACGCCCCGACCGAGGAGTCCGACTTCGCCTGCGCCACTCTCGAGTTCGACGGCGGGGAACGCCATCCGCTGGTGCGGACGCTGCCGCCGGTGCTGGTGCTCGGCCTCGACGAGGTCGCCAGCCTCGGGCCGGCGTTGGAGCTGCTGTTCGCCGAGATCGACAACATCCGCTGCGGCCGTCGGGTGCTGGCCGACCGGCTCTTCGAAGTGGTGCTGATCCAGGTCTACCGCTGGGTTCTGGACCATGCCGATGACCTGGCCCTCCCGCCGGGACTCCTGACCGGCCTCACTGACGAACGCCTCGCCAAGGCGCTGGTTGCCATGCACGACGAACCGGGCCACGGCTGGACGCTGGAGGCAATGGCGCAGGAGGCTCACATGTCGCGCAGCGCCTTCGCGGCGCGATTCAAGGAGCTCGTCGGCCAACCTCCCGCCGACTACCTGAGCGACTGGCGGATCCTGGTGGCCCAGGACCGGCTGCGGGCCGGGTCCTCGGTGTCTCGTACCGCAACGGAGCTCGGCTATGCCACCGCGTCGTCCTTCTCCCGCGCATTCGCCCAACGCGTCGGACGCCCACCCCGGGAATGGCGACTGGCTGATCGCCAGTGACAACAGCTTCTCGCTCCGGGTGGTGCGCCGGCGACGGGTCGTCCCCGAGAGGTCGTACCCGCGGCCTCTATCCGTGACGTGGGAGAGCGGCGATGGCCCGCCGGCGGTAGCGCAGGATCTGGAACGCTCCGAGGCCCCACAGCACGAATTGCGCGGTCATGGCCAGCCGGAAGTCCGCGGGCTGGTAGTCGCCCTCGGCGGAGACGAGGTCGAGCAGCAGTCCGATGCCCGCCATCATGGTCAGCGACCCGAGATAGACACCGACGTTCACGATGCCGGACGCTCGGCCGAGCTGGCGGGCGGTGTTGAACGAGCGAATGATGTCGAACCCCACCAGAGCGGCCGGACCGCCTGTGGCGGTGACGAGGACGAGGCTGACGACGACAGGCAGGGGCGCCGGTCCTGGCCAGGCGAGCACCACCGCCCAGTTGAGGCTCATGGCGGCAACCACGCCCAGGACGACGATCGACCGCTGGGCCGGGAATCGGGTGATCGCCCAGGCGAGCACAGGGCCGCTGACGAGGTTCGACGCCGCCGCGACCGTCAGCAGCGCGCTCGCCGGGCCCGGGTGGAGTCCCTGGTTGCCGACCAGGAACGGGTAGCCCCAGAGCAGGGCGAAGGTGATCGGAGCGAAGCCGACTGTGAGTGCCGACCACATCGCGAGCCGCGTACCCGGGTTGGCCCACACCACGCGAAGCTCCACGATCAGGTCGGTGAGGCGGCCATCATGCTCCCGAGAGGCGTGAGCCGGCGAGTCTCTCACGAGGGCGATGACACACGCCATGACGAGGACCCCGAACAGGGCGGAGTACGTGAACGACGCTGTCCATCCCAGGCGGTGCAGCGCCAGGGTCAATGGTGCGGCAGCCAGGATCGCGCCGAGTTGACCCACCTGGCCGGTCAGCTGGGTCACCAGGGGAACCTGGCGGACGCGGAACCACGTCGCCACGACTCGAAGGACGCTGATGAACACGGCTGCGTCGCCGAGGCCGACCAGCACGCGAGCGCACAGTGCGACCCGGAAGCTGGTGGCGAGGCCGAACCCCAACTGGCCGACCGTCAGCAGGACGAGCCCTGACAGCAGCATCCGGCGAGCGCCGAACCGGTCGATCAGGACACCCATCGGCACCTGCATGACGGCATACATCAGCAGCTGGAGGACGATCAGGAGCGAGAGCTGGGAGGCCAGGATGCCGAAGCGCTCGCTCGCCATCAGGCCGGCGACACCCAGCGAGCTGCGATGGAAGACAGCGAGGACATAGACCGACAGCGCGACGCCCCAGACCACCCATGCTCGTCGACCGCCCCTCCCCGTGGCCTGCTCACCTGGATTCATGCAGGCGGGCGTTCTCGCTTCGTGGCCGAGGAGGCGGTGGGTGCCGCGGGCTCACCCGAACCTGTCCGACCGCGCCATCCCATGCCGGCACACGGTTGGCCGACGATGCCTTCCGTCACGACGACATGGCCGACCTCGGTGCCACACGGCGCGACCGCGCCGTGCCGCTCCGCGGCGTCGAGCATGGAGCGGACGAAGCTCTGGCTCTCCAGCGTCCACTCCTCGGTCTGGTGCATCCCCGCCACGACGTCGGAGAGGCAGGGTTCGATCCTTGCTGAGCTGCTCGAAGCTCAACGTACCCTCCGGTGCGTGCGTCGGCTGTCGCAGGTGGACGTCTACGGCGCCGATGACGGCTCAGTCATATCGAGCTTCCTGGTCACCGCTCCGAGGCGCGCAAACGCTGCGGTCGCGCATCGCCGCCACAACCGGGGGACCCGCTGCAGCCGCGGTGATCCCGCCGGGCAGCCTGCTACTAAGGCCCCCTCTGAACACGGCGCACGACCGCGTGGTCCCCGTCACTCCGGTCCGGTCAGTGCGTCGAGCGCACGAGTCGTCTGGTGCGTGCCGGTCAGCGGGTCGACCGCGAGTAGCTTCAGAGTGGCGCATCGTGCACCCCCGGAATGGCGGAACCTGATCTCATAGCTGCCGGGCGAGATCGGCAGTGCCGGAATGCAGGAGCCGGTCAGGATCAGTGAGCTGGAGACCCCCGGCTGCCGGGAGGCGAGCTGCGCGCGCAACGCCTTCGCGACCGGCACTGGGGCCTGGTCGAACACGCCCTCGGCAATGGTCCGTCCGTCATGGAGCACTTCGACGCTGATACCCAGCCGGGCCTTGATCGGCGTCGACCCGACGATCGCGCCGGCAAAGGCGGCGTTGTCCAGGACGAAGTCGATCACCGGGGTGAGCGGCGACAGCGCGATCCGGCTGGACACGATCTCCACGGCGGGCAGCACCCGCGGTCGCGTTCCGCCGCTGGTCAGCTCGACCGCAAGCTCGACCTCCAGCAGTTGGGCGTCGCCCAGTGTCACAGACATCGCATCGGTGAACACGGCATTCGCCAGGAGCTGGCCGGTCGCCGGCTCTCGTGTGCTCAGGCGTTGCTGTGCAGCAGGGTCCAGCAAGGCCGCTTTGATGCCCCGGACGGCACCGAGGCCGCGCTCATGGTTGACCAGGTGCTGGATCGCGTACGCCTCCCTCAAGGTCAGATCGGGAACATCGGCGAGTACCGAGCCGATCTGAACCCCCGGCGGCCGTGCTCGCAGATCGCGCCGGATGCGCCGCGCGACTGTCGTCAGTCGGCCCGTCCCGGTCGAGCCCGCCGGTCGCCCGCCCGGCTCACCGCTGGCCTCCTGGCTCCGGCCAGTCACCAAAACGACCCAACGTCCTCCAATACGACATGAGCAGCGTTGTAGCCAGACGCGCCGGTGACCGCGCCGCCCGGCCAGGTTCCGGAGCCGCACAGATAGAGGCCAGAGATCTCGGTGTGATAGCCGCTCCAGGGCACCGGATTCCCGGCGTTCCAGAGGCGAGCAAACGTCAGGTCGCCGTGCGTGGGTGACCCATGGGTCGCGCCATAGGTCGTCTCGAGATCAGCAGGGGTGATGATCCGGCGCTTCTCGATGATGTCCGGGATGTTCTCGAAGTACTTGCCGAGCACTGCCACGACGTGGTCGAGCGCCGGACCCGCCGCGTCTCGCCACGTGCCTTCCGCCAAGTGGTAGGGCGCATGGAAGACAGTCAGGCCGAGGATGTGCTTGCCAGGAGGCGCAAGTGTGGGATCGATCGCCGTGGGGCACTGACCGAAGATAAAC
>CAZTHV010000009.1:0-2445 GCA_964613165.1 uncultured Marmoricola sp. | reverse complement strand
AGCGTGCCTACGACGACGCCAAGGCCGGCCGGCCGTCCACGGAGCCGTAGGCACGCTCGAGGTAGTCCAGCGATGGGGCGATCCTGAAGGAGCTGCGCAGGAACGCGAAGTTCTCCTCTTCGGACGAAGCGGCTCGGAAGCGTGGTAGGCCGTCCACTGCGAGCAGCACCTTGCAGATCGAGCCGTGATGCGAGATCCCGTCCAGCGCCTCGACCGACTCCGAGCTCAAGCCATCCACGCCAACCAGCGTGCGCAAGGTCCGCACCGGCTCGACGTTGGAGACGACACGATCAGCCTTCAGGATCGATCCGTCTCGGAGCCGCACGCCCGTGCACCGGCCCTCCTGGACCAGGATCCGCTCCACCGGCGCCGAGAGCCGGATCTCCGCCCCACGGTCGGTGACCGCACGGCCGAACGCCCTCGTCAGGCTGCCGATCCCCCCTTTGGGGCGCATCGCCCCGCCACGGAAGGAGTAGTCGTCAGCGGTGTCGAAGTCTGGCTTGCTGTTGACCGAGAAGGCCCAATGCAGGAGCAGGTAGGCGTTGGAGGACTTGGGCCCCGCCATGTTGAACGCGACGGCCAGCGCGCCGATGACAGCACGGATCCGTTCGGATTCGAAGCGCCTGGACAGGAACGAGTCCACGGTGCCGAAGACGAGCTCGTAGAACGCCTCGCGGTCGCGGGCGTGCTCGGCGCGGCGGAACAGCTCGGACACCGGCGGTGCGGGCGCCAGCGGCGAGATCGCAAGATCGGCGGCGAGCCTGTTCAGGAGTGCCTGGTACTCGAACCAAGCATCTGCGTCGCTGACCGAGATGCGTGAGATCGCGTCCTTCAGGTCACTGCGTCTCCGCCGTGCCACGAACGCCGTGCCGTCCTCATAGGGCATCACCAGGTACGGGTCCGGTCGTTCGAGCTCGATGCCGTAGCCGTCGAGCTTCAGGTCGCGGTAGATCCGCGGCTCGATGCCGTGCGCGATCTGGGCCGCCGGCTCCGCGAAGTAGCCCGGCCAGATCTCCTCGGTGGTTGCCAGTCCTCCGACGACATGCCGCGCCTCGAGTACGGCCACCTTCGCGCCGCTGTCTGCCAGGTACCAGGCCGATGTCAGCCCGTTGTGGCCAGCCCCGATGACTATGGCGTCGTACTGGTCGGGCCCGTGGGACATGCTGGTCTCCTCTGTCAGATGGGTGGGCGCGGCGGGCGCCCGATTGGGTGCACCGCGAGCCGGCGGCGTCAGAGCTTGATCAGCTCCCGGCGGCCGACCAGCCCTCGTGGCCGGATGATCAACAGCACGGTCAGCAGTCCGAAGACCAGTGCCGAGCTGTAGAGCGACGAGACGTAGGAGATCATCATCGCTTCGAACACGCCGATCAGCAGACCGCCGATGATCGCTCCCTCGATGCGGCCAATGCCGCCGACGATGGCGGCCACGAAGGCCTTCATCGTGATAAGGAAGCCCGTGGTCGTACGGAGTGTGGCGAACTGGTCGAGGAAGAGCACCGCGCCGATGACCCCGATGGCCGCACTGAGCACGTAGACGAGGGTAATCAGCCGGGCGGTGGGTATGCCCATCAGCGAGGCGACGGTCCGGTCCTGGGCGATCGCCAGGATGGCCTGACCGTGGCGACTGGTACGCAGGAACGCCGTGAACGCGACGACCACGACGACCGCCACTCCCAGACTGAACAGCGGCCCGATCGACAGGTAGACGCCACCGATCTGGATCGTCTCCTGGGGCAGGACGCTCGGGAACACTTTCGGCTCGTTGCCCCAGATAAGTGCCACCACGTTGCGCAGGATGTAGGCGGCTCCCAGGGCGGCGATGAAGGCAGCCATCGTCTCGCCGCGGACCACCAGCGGTCGATAGACCGAGCGCTCCACCAGAACGGCGAGAAGGCCGGTCGCGGCGATCACGAGCAGCAACGCGATCGGTAACGGCAGCGCCACGGTGACGAGGAAGGTGAAGGCGAGGAAGGCTCCGACGAGGATGGTGTCGCCGTGCGCGAAGTGCATCAGCCCGAGCACCTGGTAGACCAAGCCGTACCCCACCGCCCACAGGGCGTACTGGCTGCCAGCCGACAATCCGTTCAGCAGCTGCTGGATGAAGAGTTCCATCGGGCCGTTCCTTCAGTGTTGGTAGTACTCGAGGATCTGCTCGGCCTCGACATCCGTCGTGTGCTCGGCGACGATGCGGCCGTTGACGATCACATAGCACCGGTCGGCCAGTTCGAGCGCCTTGGAGATGTTCTGTTCGACGAGGAGTACGCCGAGACCCGACGCTTGCTCGATCAGGTCACCGAGCGCTCGGTACAGCTGGGTGATGGCGATCGGCGCGAGTCCCTGCGAGGGCTCGTCCAGCAGCAGGAACCGGGGTGCGGACATCAGAGCGCGACCGATGGCGATGACCTGTTGCTCGCCGCCGCTCATCAACGCCCCGGGGCGGTCGCG
>CAZTHV010000008.1:24810-32566 GCA_964613165.1 uncultured Marmoricola sp. | reverse complement strand
GCGGGCCAGCCTGCGGGTCATCGCGAAGGAGTCGGCGTCGGAGACCTCGATCACCCGGTCGGCGACGGTCCGGTCGTAGGTCTCCGGCCAGAAGTCCTCCCCGACCCCCTCGACCAGATAGGGCCGCCCGGTGCCGCCGGAGTAGACCGAGCCGGCGGGGTCGGCGCCGATCACCTGAACGCGCGGGTCCTGGTCCTTGAGGTAGCGCCCGACGCCGCTGATCGTGCCGCCGGTGCCCATCCCGGTGACGAAGTGGGTGATCCTGCCGTCGGTCTGCCGCCAGATCTCCGGGCCGGTCTCCTCGTAGTGCGAGCGCGGGTTGTGGGGGTTGGCGTACTGATCGGGCTTCCAGGCACCCGGCTGCGCGGCGAGCCGGTCCGAGACGCTGTAGTAGCTGTCCGGGTGCTCCGGCGGCACGGCGGTCGGGCAGACCACCACCTCGGCGCCGTACGCCTTGAGCACGTTGCGCTTGTCCTCGCTGACCTTGTCGGGGCAGACGAAGACGCAGTGGTAGCCGCGCTGCTGGGCGACCAGGGCCAGGCCGACCCCGGTGTTGCCCGAGGTGGGCTCCACGATCGTGCCGCCCGGCACCAGCAGGCCGGCCTCCTCGGCGGCGTCGATCATCCGGGTGGCGATCCGGTCCTTCACCGAGCCACCGGGATTGAGGTACTCCACCTTGGCCAACACCGGCGTGGCCGTCTCACCGACCACTCGGTGCAGCCGCACCAGGGGCGTGTCTCCGACCAGCTCCAGCACCGAGTCGACGTACTCCATGACAGGCAACCTAGCCCGAGCCCGCGGAGGCGACGCCAGGGGCCGTCACCCACGTCTCATCACGGCACATTTCGAGTATTACAACGATGTCATTTGCAAGGACCAACACGCCTCTTGAGGCACTTTTTTTCACATCAGCCCCAAATTGTGCCGGATTTGGGGCATACTTCGAGCCGTTCAGCACAGTGAAGCCAGAGAAGGGGCTGACATGCGCACCACGATCGCCGTCCGGATCCTCACCGCGGTGACCGCAGCCGGACTGCTCGCCATGCCGGCCCTGACCGCCGCTCCGGTCTCCGCGAAGAAGGCCGTCCCGCCACAGAAGCGCGCCGTCATCGCGCCCAACATCACCTGGCCGGTCGGCGGGCCCGGCGGCAAGGACCTCAAGCCCAAGGGCACCAGAGGCACCGAGATCAAGGCCAAGTGCGGCCGTGTCGTCCGGGCGATCCACTCCGGGGTGGCCACGGTGAGCTCCTCGCCCACCAGCGGCCCCCACCGCGTCCGGATCGCCACCCAGGCCGGCGGACTGGTGAGCTGGTACGGCTACATGTCCACCGCGGAGGTCACCAGTGGCCAGCTCATCCAGGCCGGACAGCCCATCGGCCGGGTCGGCAAGCTGGGCAAGGCCAAGCGGTGCTCGCTCTACGTCTCGATCACCTCCGGCGGCAAGCAGCGCAAGACCTCCAACTGGCTGAACCGCAAGGTCGGCAAGCCCGGGCCGCCGAGGCTCTTCGGCAGCACCGGCTTCGTGGTCGCCTCGTTCAACACCCTCGGCGCCAGCCACACCAAGAACAGCAAGAAGATGCCCGACTACCAATGGCGCACGCCTCGCCAGGCGAATCTGCTGGCCAAGTACGACGTCGACGTGGTCGGCCTGCAGGAGTTCCAGAAGAAGCAGCGCGACGTCTTCCTGGCCAAGACCGGCAGCACCTACGGGATCTTCCCGTTCGACCGCAAGGAGGACACCGAGAACTCGATCATCTGGCGCAACTCCACGATGCAGTTCGTCAGCGGCGAGACCATCATGGTGCCGTACCTGGGCCGAGCCCGGCCGATGCCGGTCGTGCTGCTGCGGCACCGGTCGACCGGCAAGGAGGCCTACTTCATCAACGTGCACAACCCGGCCTCGGGGGTGGGCTGGGGCAACCAGACCAAGAACCGCAAGGCCGCCATCGCCATCGAGCGCGCCAAGGTGGTCGAGCTGCGTGCCACCGGCCGGGCGGTCTTCCTCACCGGTGACCTCAACGACAAGGCGCCCGCCTTCTGCGGACTGACCGCGGGCAAGCTGATGATCTCGCCGGACTCCATTCCGTCGATGGCCTGCGCGATGCCGAAGAACGCGCACATCGACTGGGTGCTGGCCGCCGGTCCGGCGCGATTCACCCGCTACGCGCGCGACTGGAAGCCGAAGAACAAGAAGCTGACGGACCACCCGATCGTCTGGGCCCGGGTCCACCTGGCGGACTACCAGTGATCTCCTAGATTGTCCTCATGGGACGCCCGGCTGCCGCACGCAAGCTCGCCTCCGCGGCGGCGTACGGCGGCGGCGGGCTCTCCCTGCTCGGCGCCTCGCTCTACGGGGTGCTGCGCGCCGAGGCCACGATCGCCCGCCGGCTGATCGGGCCGGCCGAGGAGAAGGTCCCCGACGCGACCGGGTGGTACGGCCGGGGCCGGCCGGGACCGGCGGTCAAGATCGCGCTGCTCGGCGACTCCAGCGCCGCCGGGTACGGCGTGTCGACCGTGGAGGAGACCCCGGGCGCCGTGCTGGCCTCCCTGGTGGCCGCCGAGGCCGACCGCCGGGTGCACCTGCGCTCCTTCAGCGTGGTCGGCGCCAAGTCCAGTGATCTGATCGACCAGGTGGCTCGCGCGCTGCTGATCGAGCCCGACGTGGCGGTGATCCTGATCGGCGCCAACGACGTCACCCACACGGTGCTGCCGTCTGCCTCCGTGCGCCACCTCAGTGAGACGGTGCGTCGCCTGCAGGAGCACGACGTTGCCGTGGTCGTCGGCACCTGCCCGGACCTGGGCACCGTCCGGCCGATCCCCCAGCCGCTGCGCCAGGTCGGCCGGATCTGGTCGCGCCGGCTGGCGGCGGCGCAGGCCATCGCGGTCGTCGAGGCCGGGGGCAGGGCGGTCTCGCTCGCCTCGATCCTCGGACCGGAGTTCGACGCCGCGCCGGCACTGCTCTTCGGCCCGGACCGGTTCCACCCCTCGGCCGCCGGCTATGCCTCGCTGGCCCAGGTGCTGGTTCCCTCGACGCTCGCCGCGCTCGGCCTGGGACCCGAGGACGAGGCCGAGCCGACTCCCGCCCGGGGCGAGGGCGTGCTGCCGATCAGCTACGCCGCCGTGGAGGCCAGCAAGCGGCCGGGGACCGAGGTGGGCGGCACCGAGGTCGCCGGCTCCAGCCGGAGCGCCCGCGGTCGCTGGGCCACCCTGATGAGACGCCGACGGCCCGCCCCTGTCGACGCCGAGACGCCGGACGAGGACGAGCCGCCGGAGGAGCCCTGAGGGGCTCCGCTCAGTCGTTGCCGCGCAGGATCGCCAGGATCCGCAGCAGCTCGATGTAGATCCAGACGATGGTGACGGTCAGGCCGAACGCCGCGCGCCACGACTCACGCTCCGGCAGAGCGGCTGCGATGCCACGCTCGATGAAGTCGAAGTCGAGGATCAGCATCAGCACGCCCAGGCCGAGGCCGATGACGCTGGTGATCAGGCCCATCGTGCCGAAGCCGTTGAAGCCGAAGTCGGCGCCGAAGAAGCTCAGCATCAGGTCCAGCAGGGCCAGGCCGACGAAGCCGAACAGCATCCCGATGACCCACATCCGGAACTTCGCGGTCACCTTGATGTCGAAGAACCGGTACGCCGCCAGAGTGCCGGCGACCGCCGCCATGGTGCCGACCACCGCGCCGACGATGATGCCGCCGCCGTACTGCGCGTCGAGCACCTTGCTGAAGGCACCGACGAAGACGCCCTGGAGCAGGGCGTAGGCGATGACCAGCGGCGGGCTGACCACGCGCTTGAAGGAGTTGACCATGGCCAGCACGAAGCCACCGAGCGCGCCGACCAGCGAGAGGGCGTAGAGCCGCGAGGCCACATCGGTATTGACCGTCCCGGAGAGATCGTCGACCACGGCCCCGGTGAGAATCCAGGTCACGCCGGCACCGAGCACCACCGTCGCGAGGGTCAGCGCGGTCTTCTGCACGACCGAGTCGATGCTCATCCGGCCCTCGGTGGTCAGGGTCGGCATGCCGGTCGGGTTCCACTGAGCTGTGGACTGGGTCGTGGTCGTGGCCGTGGGCTGGGCAGGGGCCTCACCGAAGCCGGCGTACGGCTTGCCGTTGAAGCCGTCAGTCCTATTGAAGACGGGGTTGCTGCTCTGCATGATCACTCCTGTGGTCGTTGGCGCATATTCTAGCCAGGCCTCTCCACGGCAACGTCCGGATGCGTCCGGGCGTTCCGGTCTCCCTCCGCCGATCGCGGGTCCAGGGGACGTGACGACCGCCGATGAAGCATGATCGGGGGGTGACCGACGCCGCGCTCGATCCCTCCGCCGACCCGGGCATCCCGATCCTGGACCCCGCCGCATTCGATCCGGCGGCACCGGTGGTCGCGGGACTGCGGCCGGTCTCCTTCGGCGAGTTCGGGACCCGCTTCGTCGACCTGATCCTGCACCGCGACCGGGTGATGGAGTCGATCAACCGGGTGCTCGGCGAGGACTTCACGCTGGGCCCGATCGGCGCCGGACCGGGCCGCAAGGTGGCCAAGGTGACGGCCAGCGGCATCTTCGGCGCGGCGTACGGCGAGCCGCTGGCCGACGCCGTCGGCTACCAGGTCAACCTGCCGGTCAAGGTCGCCTTCGACCTGGACCTGCAGGTGGACACGATGCGCTTCAACGCCGATGTGCTGCTGCCGCTGCGGCTGACCATGGAGCTGGTCGAGCCGCTGACCATCCTGTGGCACATCACCCCGCCGCGAGAGGACGAGGTGGTCATGCGGGTCGCGGCGGAGAAGGTCCGCTCGGCGATGCTGCAGCGGCTCACCGGCCTGGACGGCGAGATGCGCCGCTTCATCGTCCGGTTCGTGCGGCGCGAGCTGGAGAAGCCGCACGTCCGCAAGGCGATGCGCATCGACCTGGTCGACCTCATCGACAATGCCTGGGAGCGCATCGCCGAGCAGTTCCTCCCCAACGGGCCCGCCGACCGTGGCTGAGCCTGGTTCCTACCGGCCGTGATCAAGTACCTGGGCTCCAAGCGGACGCTGGTGCCGGTCCTCGGGACCATCGCGGACGCCGTCGGCGCGCGCACGGCGGTGGATCTCTTCACCGGCACGACGCGGGTGGCCCAGGAGCTCAAGCGCCGCGGGATCGAGGTCACGGCGTGCGACCTCGCGACGTACAGCCAGGTGCTCAGCGACTGCTACGTCGCCACCGACGCCGCCGCGGTCGACCACACGGCCCTCGCGGCTGAGATCGACCGGCTCAACGCGCTGCCGGGACACCCGGGATACGTCACCCGGATGTTCTGCGAGGAGGCACGCTACTTCCAGCCGCACAACGGCGCTCGCGTCGACGCGATCCGCGACGACCTGGAACGGCACCGGGACAGCCCGCTCTTCCCGGTGCTGCTGACCGCGCTGCTGCTCGCCGCCGACCGGGTCGACTCCACCACCGGGCTGCAGATGGCCTACCTCAAGCGGTGGTCGGCACGCTCCCACCAGGACCTGGAGCTGCGGGCGCCCGAGCTGCTGGCCGGTCCCGGGAGCACGGTCGGCGGCGATGCCATGGAGATCGTCGAGACGCTGCCCTCCGTCGACCTGATGTACCTCGACCCGCCGTACAACCAGCACCGCTACTTCACCAACTACCACGTCTGGGAGACGCTGGTGCGCTGGGACGCCCCGGAGGCGTACGGCGTCGCGCGCAAGCGGATGGACGCACGCGACCCGCAGGGGCGCAGCGTCTTCAACAGCAAGCCGGGGATGCCCGCGGCGATGGCGGACCTGCTCCGCCGCGCTCGCGCCGAGCTGCTGGTCGTCTCCTACAACGACGAGTCCTGGATCACTGCGGCGGAGATGACCGCGATGCTGCGTGCCACCGGCCGCGACGCCGTCGAGGTGCTCGCCTTCGACGCCAAGCGCTACGTCGGCGCGCAGATCGGCATCCACAATCCGGCCGGGGAGAAGGTGGGCACGGTCTCCCGGCTGCGCAATGTCGAGTACGTCTTCCTCGCCGGGCCGGCCGGCCAGGTCGCCGACGCATCCGCGGCAGTGCGGCAGGCCTCCCTGCCGAAGGACGGTCGGCGATAGGACGCCTCTCCTTCCCCCGGCGCTCCCCCGGAACGTCCTCGCGCCCGTAGGGTGAGACATGGACTCAGCCCTCACCACGATCGGCCTGCCCGCCGCACTCGCGATCATCATGTTCGGGCTGGGCCTGTCCCTGACCATCGACGACTTCCGGCGGGTCGGCCGCACGCCCAAGGCGGTTGCCGCGGCGCTGTCCGCCCAGGTGCTGATCCTGCCGGCGATCTGCTTCGGGCTGGTCGTGCTCTTCGACCTGGAGCCGATCCTCGCGGTCGGGATGATGCTGCTCGCGGCCTCGCCGGGCGGCACGACGGCGAACCTGTTCAGCCACCTCTTCCGTGGCGACGTGGCGCTGAACATCAGCCTGACCGCGGTGAACTCGGTCCTCGCCGTGGTCACCCTGCCGATCGTGGTGAACCTGTCCATCGCGCACTTCGACCCCGATGGCGCGGACGACCTCGGCCTGCAGCTCGGCAAGACGCTGCAGGTGTTCGCGATCGTGCTGATCCCGGTGGCGATCGGCATGCTGGTACGCCGTACCTCGCCGGGCTTCGCCGCCCGCGCGGACCGTCCCGTGCGGATCGCCTCGGCGATCGTGCTGGTCCTGGTCATCGCCGGCGCGCTGCTCGGCGAGCGGGAGAACCTCGCCGACTACTGGGCCGAGGTCGGCGCCATCACCGCGCTCTTCTGCGTCTGCTCGTTGGCCATCGGCTACCTGCTCCCCCGCACGCTAAGCCTGAGCGAGGGCCAGTCGATCGCCTCTTCCTTCGAGGTCGGCATCCACAACAGCACCCTGGCCATCGCCGTGGCGATCAACGTGCTCGGAGACGACGCCTTCGCCGTCCCCGCCGCCGTCTACGGCATCACCATGTTCCCTCTGGCCGCCGCTGCCGGCTACGTCTTCACCCGACGTCGCGCTCCCGCCCCCACCGCCGCCTGAGCTCCAGCGGCGGACCAGGACACGGGCCGAGGCGTCTATCCCGATCCACGGCGGACGATGTCGGCGCTGCTAGCGGCTGTCCACGTGTCCGATCGCCGCAGCCGTGAACCGGGCAAGTCGTTCGACGAATTCGGGGTTCTCCAGAGACTCTTGCAGTCGCTCGACATGCAGGCCGCGGTTGTCGCTGCGCACTGCCCTGGTCAACTGCCGGATGGTCTCGAGCGGCAGGTCCTCGGTGTCCGCGAGCAGCCGTGGAACGAAGCCGACGAGCTCATCCTTCGAACCGAGATCGGTGAGGAGACCCAGAGCGTGGGCTTCGGTTGCCCGGACGGCACGGTTTCGAAGGACGATGTCCAGCGCCGACGCACGACCTACGGTTCGAGCCAAGTGGTCTGTTCCGAGAACGACACCGAACCGTGGGCCAGGAAAGCGGAATTGGGCGCGCTCGGAGCCCACGCGGTAGTCGCAGCTCATCGCCAGGTCGGCGCCCGCGCCGATCGCGGGCCCGTCGACGAGCGCGACGGTGATCGCCGGAACCGCACGGATCTGGTCCAACAGCTGCTGGATCCGCCGGAACCGCGCGCGGGCGCGCTCCGCCGACTGCGGCTCGCTGAGATCGAAGCCGGCACAGAAAGCTGAACCGGCCGACCGTAGCGTCAACACCCGCTCACCACGGAAGGTCTCCGGCGAGGTGGCCTCCAGAAGCCTCCCGACGACATCGGAGGAAAGGGTGGCGAATCGTCC